>CBFGLP010000551.1:0-6422 GCA_965649595.1 uncultured Myxococcales bacterium
CGCCCGCGCCCTGCAGGTCGTCACGCAGGAGAAGAAGAAGGTCGTCGGCATTATCCGCGACGACACCAAGCTGATGGGCGACTTCGATCTGCAGACGCGCCGGCGCACGCCGCAGTGGCAGATCATCGCCGAGCTCGAGAAGCAGTACGAGGTCCGCAGCCTCAACCCCGGCACGCCGATCGCCGAGGACATCGACGTGCTGCTGGTCCCGCAGGTGTCGAGCCTGCCGCAGCCAGCGCTCGACACCGTGCAGGCCTACCTGCTCGCTGGGCGGCCGGCGCTGCTGATCGCCGACCCGATGCCGCTCTTCAACCTCAAGCTGGCGCCCAACCAGCCGATGCTGCCGCCGCCGCAGCAGAACATGATGATGGCGCAGGGCGAGCCGAAGGGTAACTACCGCGGCCTGCTCCGCTCGATCGGCGTCGACTGGCCCGATCAGCACATCACCTACGACCTCGACAACCCCGAGGGCCAGCTCGCCGACGCGCCGCGCAACGTGGTCGTGGTCGGGCAGCGCGGCGGCTGGGATCCCTTCGCGGGCAAGGGTCCGATGGTCGAGGGTCTCGCCCAGATCGTCGTGCTCTTCGGCGGCGATCTCCGAGCGGCCGAAGACGGGAGCACCAGCGTCGAGCCGCTGCTGATCACCGGCCCGCGAAGCGGCTTCGACGACTTCGGGGAGATGACCGACGACAGCAACTTCTTGTTCGGCGTCCAGTTCACTGGCGTGCCCAACAAGCTCGGCCCGAGCGTGGCCGCGGAGGGGCTCGAGCAGGCCTTGCTCGGGGTCCGGGTCACTGGCGGCGGCTCGTCCGGTGGTCAGCCCGACGTCAACGCGATCGTGTTGGCCGACCTCGACATGTTCGCCGACACCTTCTTCCAGTTCCACGAGCGTGGCGGCGACGTCGATGGTGACGGCCTGATCGACCTGCGCTTCGACAACGTCACCTTCTTGCTCAACGCGATCGACACCCTGCTCGGGGACGAGCGCTTCATCGAGCTGCGCAAGCGCCAGCCCGAGTTCCGTCGGCTGAACAGGGTCGACGAGATGAGCGAGGAGGCCAACCTCGAGCG
Source organism: uncultured Myxococcales bacterium (assembly GCA_965649595.1). Classification (GTDB taxonomy): domain Bacteria; phylum Myxococcota_A; class Polyangia; order Nannocystales; family Nannocystaceae; genus Plesiocystis. Next base: position 1,072 of record CBFGLP010000551.1, read on the forward strand.
GCAGGACAAGATCAAGGAGGCCAACGAGGCCGCCGAGAAGCGGATTGAGGAGGCCCAGGCGGCGCTCGACGCAACGGTCAAGGGCATCGAGGCCAAGACCGACATCGACGAGACCACCAAGGCGATCATGATCCGCTCGGCCGAGGAGGCCGAGAACCGGCGCCTGCAGGCACAGACCGACCAGATCGAGCTCGAGAAGGCCCAGGCGATCGATCGGATCAAGGCCGATCATGCCCGGGCGATCGACGAGATCCGCGACCGCATCCGCGTGCTCGCAATCCTGCTGCCGCCGCTGCCGGCGGTGCTGATGGGCCTGCTGATCTTCTACCGCAAGCGTCGCCGCGAGAGCGCGACGATCCCCGAGAGCCGCAAACGTAGTCAGCAGCCCGCTGCTGAGGGGCGCGGCATTAACAATGGGAGGCAGTCGTAATGACGCGAGGAACCATCATCATGGTCGTGCTCGCGGCCCTGGCCGTGGGCGGGGCGCTGAGCATGCGCCCTCAGGAGCTCCCCCCACCGACCTTCGAGGACACCGGCGAGGAGCTGTTCCCCGGGTTCGAGGACCCCAACGCCGCGACCTTCTTGGAGGTCAAGGAGTACGACAAGCAGAACGCTCGGCTGACCGCCTTCTCGGTCAAGCTCGAGAACGGCAAGTGGGTGATCCCCAGCCACAACAACTACCCGGCTGACGGGACCGAGCAGATGGGCAAGGCCGCGGCCTCGTTCCTCGGCGCGAAGAAGGACGTGGTCCGCTCCGACGATCCCAAGGAGCACGCCAAGTTCGGGGTCCTCGATCCCGAGGACGGCAGCGCGGCCGAGGACGGCCGCGGCAAGCGGGTGACGATCAAGGACGCCTCGGGCACCACGCTCGTCGACATCATCATCGGCAACGACGTGCCCGAGCGCCAGGGGTTCAAGTTCGTCCGCTACCCGGGCCAGAACCGCGTGTACGCCTCGCAGATCGATCCGCAGGTGTCGACCAGCTTCGTCGAGTGGATCGAGAAGGATCTGCTCAAGATCGAGGAGGACGACATCGTCGCGCTGGTCAGCAACTCGTACAGCATCGACGAGAAGACCGGCGAGATCCTCAACGAGCTGCCGATCTACCTCGAGAAGCGCGACATGGGCGACTTCGGTGCCGACGGCTCGCCCAACGTCGACTGGGAGCTGGCTGCACCGCCGATCTACGGGCCCGACGGTCAGCTGATCGATCCAGCCACCGTCCCCAGCGAGATCCCGGTGCCGCAGGCCGTCAAGCCGCCCGAGGGCAAGGAGCTCAACACCAGCAAGGTCAAGCAGATCATCGGCGCCGCCGATCGCCTGCAGATCGTCGGCGTGCGCCCGCAGCCCAAGCAGCTGACCGCGCTCGACCTGCTCGGCAAGGGCTTCTTCGTCGGCGGCGAGCCGCCCAACCAGCGGCTGTTCGGCAACGAGGGTGAGGTCCGCCTCTACCTGCGCGACGGCGTCGTCTACACGCTCTACTTCGGCGAGATCACCTACGCGACCGGTGAAGAGCTGACGGCCGGCAAGCCCGACGAGAAGGCCGACGAGAAGAAGGACGACGAGGCCGCGCGAGCCAACCGCTTCATGTTCGTGGCGATCGGCTACGACGAGAAGCGCGACCAGACCAAGGACGAGCCGGCCAAGCCGGGTGAGCTCCGCGGTCGTGCTCGCGCGGAGGCGCTCGCGATGCGCTTCAATCAGTGGTACTACGTGATCCCGGATTACAGCTTCACGCAGCTGCACAAGGCGCCGAGCGACTTCTGGAAGGACGCGCCGAAGTCGGCGGACTCGCCGGCCGAGTTGCCGCCAGGTTGAGCCCGTCAGCCGCGGGCGGCTGACTAAGCCCTCTTCGACCTCCGCGGTAGCCAAACGAGACACCCGCAGCCGATTCGCTGCGGGTGTCTCGTTTTGTCCGGAAACGACTGTTTGACGAGCGCTGGAGCCGGCCAGCCCCGCGCTTGCGGTGCACGAGATGCTCATGCATAAGGCGCCGAGTCATGAGCGGCACCATGAGCGGCGAATGGCGGCGACCCGAGCAGCGGCTGAGCTGGCGCGAGGGTCTGTTCCTGGTCGGTCCGGATCCGCTGACCTCGCCCTACTACAGCTCGGGTGCCTTGATCGCCGCCGGCGTCGGCTATGCCACGCCGCTGTTCCAGATCGGCCTCTACGCGCTGCTCTTCCTGCTCGCGCCGCTCTACATCGAGGCGGTGCTGCTGACCCTCAGCAACGGCGGCACCTACGTGATGACCCGCTACTCGCTGGGTCACATGGGCCGGGCCGCGATCATGGCCGCGGCGCTGGTCGGCATCGTGATCTCGTTCTCATACGTGGCCACCGCGATCGTCAGCCTGCTGGCCTACTCGAACTACGTGTTCTCGCTGGTCGCCGAGGTCGAGGGCCCGCGAACGCTCATGGCGATCGGCCTGTCGGTCATACCCTCGGCCGGCTTCGGCATGTGGGTGATGCCCAAGCACTGGCGGCGGGTGTTGATCTCGGTCCTGGTGACCGCGTTCATGGCCCTGATGTTGAGCTCGGTCATGACGACCGGCGCGGTCGTGATGTTGCCGCCCTTGATCCTGCTCTTCTTGCTCAACAACCAAGGCCTGCGCGAGTCGGTCCAGGTCAGCAAGTCGATCTTCCTGATCAACCTCGTGGTCATGGGCATCACGATCCTGGTCGCGGTGATCTCGGTGATCATGACCGGCGCCGACTTGTCGCGCTTCGTCAGTGGCGCCGAGCTGCCAACCGAGCTGGTCGAGGAGGCAGTGGCCGGCTCCCACGGCGACACCCACGGTGCACACGGCGGGATGCCGTCGATCCTGCCCGGCTTCGCGCTGCTCGGCGCGCCGCTGATCCTGGCTGGCGCGGGCGTGTCGATCCTCGGGGCTTCGGGGGTCGAGTCGGTGATGAACATCCCCGAGGAGCTCGACAACCCGCGGCGCGACATCGGCCGGATCTACCGCTGGATGCTCACGCTGCTGCTCGGGATCGGCGGCGCGCTCAGCCTGCTGCTCTTCTTGGTGCTCTCGCCCGCACAGCTGGCCGGCAGCTCCAACTATCTGCTCGCGGTGCTCGGCCACGAGGTGTTCCTCCGCGTGTTTGGCAGCGAGACGCTGGCCGACATCTGGCAGGTGGTGATCGTTGCCAACGCGGCGCTGATGCTGATCGGCGCCTGCAACACCGGCTTCGCTGGCTCACGCGGCCTGTGGCTGACGATGGCGCGCGATAGCCTGCTACCGCGGGCGATCCTCGATCCCAACGAGCACGGCGCGTTCTCGCGGATCCACTGGATGATGTTGATCGCGGTCTTCTTGCTCGCGATCGAGGCTGATTGGAACCTGTCCAAGCTCGAGCGCTGGTACGGCGTGACCTTCGGCTTGGTGATGTTCTCGGGCGTGATCGCGTTCATCCTCCTGCGTCGCTTCCGGGCATCCGACCGCCGGATCTATCGCGCGCCCTTCAACCTCCGCATGTTCGGGACCCAGATCCCGCTCGCGGCGTTGGCCGGGCTGATCGTGATCGGCTACGCGCTGCTGAGCATGTATGGCACCTACACCGGTGAGCTCGGTGAGCTGCGGACGCTAGTTACGCTGGTCGCGGTCGGGGTGGCTGGGGTCATCTTGATGTACAACCACCGCCCGATCCTGCGCTGGCTGCACACCTACTATCGCCGGGTGGTCGAGACCGTCGAGGCGACCGCGATCGAGACCGAGGATCGCACGGTGGTCGTCGCGGTCGGCTCGGTTCGCATCGGTCGACTGATCGAGAAGGCGCTCGGCGTCGCGCGGATGCAGAGCAAGGTGACCGGGATCCCTTATCGCCAGGTCGTCGTGTTTCACATGAGCGACGCGGTCAATAGCGAGTCGGTCTACAAGGTCGAGCGCGACTCGATCCGCCCGGCCGGCTTGGTCACCGACTCGGTCCGCATCTTCACTAAGCTGACCGAGGTCGCGCCCGACGACATGACCGTGTATCTCGCGGTCGTGCCCCCCAAGGATCCGAAGGCTGGCAGTGATCTGAGCGCCGCGCTCGACACCTTGGTCGAGTTCCACGACCGCCACAACTTCCACGGCCACATGGTGCTGGTCGGGACTTACGGGGTGAAGGTCGAAGAGCTCGAGAAGCTGCAAGAGCGGCTGCAGGGCTCGACGCTGGTTCCGGTGCCGCTCTATGGCGAGTGAGCTCGAGTGAGCTCGAGTGAGCCGACGAAAGCGGGCAGGGGAGACTCGATGACGATGAAGGTCGCGTTCTTGGGGCTCGGGACGATGGGTGCCGGGATGGTCCGCAACTTGCTCGCCAAGGGCTTTGGGGTGATCGGCTGGAACCGCACCCCCGCCGTTGGCGAGGCGCTCGCTAGCGAGACGGCGCTGCAGCTGGCCGAGACGCCCGAGCTCGCCGCGAGCGAGGCCGAGGTAGCGATCACCTGCTTGGGCAACGACGCGGCGGTCGAGCAGGTCGTGCTCGGCGAGCGAGGGGTGCTCGCGGGCCTGCGCGAAGGCGGGCTGCTGATCGACTGCGGCACGACCAGCGCAGCGCTGACCCGGCGCCTCGACGCCGCCTGTGTCGCGCGTGGGATCGAATTCCTCGACGCGCCGATCACCGGCAGCAAGCTCGGCGCCGCCGGGGGTCGATTGACCTTCATGGTCGGCGGCCCCGGGCCTCGGGTCGAGCGAGCGACGCCGCTGTTCACGGCGATGGGGCACTACGTCGTGCACGTGGGCGAAGCGGTCGGCAAGGGCCAAGCGGTCAAGCTCTGCCTCAACTTGGTCCAGGGCGTGGTGCTCGAGGGCGTGCTCGAGGGCTTCGCGCTCGCGCGCATGCTCGACGTGCCGCTGACCAAGCTGGCCGACGTGCTCGAGCACAGCGCGGGGCGGACGGGGGTTGGGGCGTTCAAGACACCCTATCTGTTGGCAGGGGACTTCGATCCGCACTTTCGGCTCGATTTGATGCACAAGGATCTGCACATGGCGCTCGCGCGAGCGGAGGCGGAGAGCTTGCCCTTGCCGGCGGCGAGCACGGTGCGGATGCTCTACGACATGGCGATGGCGGAAGGACTGGGGGGGCAGGACTTCCTCGCGACGGTGAAATTGCTCGAGCGGTGGCTGGGGCAGGAATTGCGCGAAGAGTCGTGAATTGAACAATCGATAATGTGAATGTTGCAGGCGATTAATTCATCGATTCATCGATTCATCTGAATCCGGGCTCCAGAGCGCACGCGCTCACACCGTCCGTCGGGCGGACAGATGGATGGATTCTTGGTGCGCCCGTCCCACCGGGCTAAGATCCGTCCATGCGCGCCGCCCTGACCCGCTTCCTCGTGCACCTCGAGAGCGAGCGGCGGCTCTCGC
>CBFGLP010000552.1:0-2852 GCA_965649595.1 uncultured Myxococcales bacterium
TCGGTGACTCCGCCTGCTCGGCCTCGTTCACCGAGGAGGCCGCCTGCCAGGCCCGCGACGAGCGGAACGAAGGGCTCGCCATCGGCACCGAGCTCGACGAGTGGGGGCTCGGTCACCTCGGCCTGCTCGATGATCTGATTAGCGATCTCGAGCAGCTCGGCAGCGACGTCGAGCCGCTGCGCCAGTCGGCCAACGACTTCGTGCTGATGTGGGAGCGGGCCAGCGGGGCCCGCAGCGGCCCCGCTGCCGACGCGAGCGACATCGACACCAGCGGGATCACGATCCTGCCCTCGCACTTCGAGCGCTTGTCTGCGCTCCCGACCGAGTGCGACGATCCCTACTGCCCGGGCGCGTTCGTGTCCGGGCAAGCGTGCCGCTTCGACGCCGAGTGCGAGAGCGGGGTCTGTGCGGGCGCGGGTGACTGCGGGTCGCCAAAGGGAGTATGCGAGTGAGCAATCCAGCACCTGATTCCAACCCAAGCCCCGCGGGCGGCCCCTCGATCTTCGCCATCATCATCGGCCTGATCGGGGCGCTCACGCTGGTGTTCGCCGCGCTCGGCGTGGTCAACACCTACTTCGACCTGCAGCTCCAGTTGGAGGTCTACGGCGCGCCGGTCGAGGTGCCCGACTCCTACGAGGTCTGTGCCGGGCTCGCGGCCGTCGGCGTGCTCTTGCTCGCAGCGACGGTGTTCGGCTCATGGTTCGCGGCGACCTGGCGGCGCCTGAAAGGTCGCACGGCCGCCCGAGTCGGCCTCGCTGCGGCGACGATCGTGCTGCTCGTGATCGCCGGCCGTGGGCTGCAGGTGCTCGCGCTGACCCAGACCTACGGGAGCATGCTGGCCTACTACGCCGCCGACGGGCAGCTCGATGAGGTCGAAGCGGAGCTGGCCAAGCAGCCGAGCGTGCAAGACCTCGATGACGCGGTGTCTCGAGCGGTGTTCCACGATCAGCCCGAGGTCCTCGCGCGCCTGCTCGAGCACGGCGCCGACTTTCGTCAGTCGTCGCGGCCCGCCGAGCGGCAGCTCTGCCTGCTCGGCGGCGGAAAGCCACGCATGATCGAGGTCGCCCTCGAGCACGGGGTCGGCCCCGACGCTTGCCCCAACAGCGAGGCGCTGATCGCCGAGACCGTGAAATTCGGCCACGACGATCAGGCGATCGCCAAGCTGATCCCGAAGCTGGTCACTGCGGGTTGGTCACCAAAGACGGTCGACGAGTCGAGCAAGCAGAGCGCCTTGCAGCTGGCCCGGAGCAAGCAGATGACCACGACCGTCCAGGCGCTCGAGGCCGCCGCAGCGACCCCCTGACGCCCTCACTTGCTGAACTTCGCCACCAGCAGGTCCAGGGATCCATGCTCCGTCAGCACGCCAGCGCCGAGATCGACGCTCTCCTGCGGCGAGGCCCCGAGCGCCATCACATCGGCGCCCCCAAGCGCGAACGCGCCAAAGTACCTCAGATCGCCCGCCAAGGCCGACCACTCCCACGTGATCTGCTGCCCCTCGTACACCCGCAGCATCGTCGCCTCGTTGGCGAACCCGCGCAGCACCAACGCGTCTGTCGAATCGTAGGCGAGACCATCGATCTCGTCGTCGAGCATCGTGCCGAGGTGGGTGGACCACTGCAGGGTGCCGCTCGCGTCGAAGCCGGCCAGGAATCCGTCGTAGACGGTCCCGTACTGCTCGCGGTCGGCGTCGGGGAACACGTTCTGGTAGGTGTCCGGCCCGAGCTCGATCCCCTCGAGGAAGATGCCACCGACCGCCACGTTCCCCTGCGAGTCGACCGCGAGCGCGCCGGGGTATTGCCCGCCTTCGGCTCCGATCTGCCGGCTCCACACGTGCTCGCCGTCGCCGTCGAGCTTGGCGACCAGCACGTCGTCGCTGACGGCAGAGAGCAGACCGCCACCGAGATCGACCGTACCCGAGAACACGCCGGCCAACACGATCTCGCCCGCGGCGGTGTGGGCAATCTCGTTGCCGTTCGTATAGTCGCCGCCGATGCTGCCGAAGTTGCGGCTCCACAGGTGTCCGCCATCGGCGTCGAAGCGGGCCACGTAACCATCGACGACCTCGGTGGCCATCAGCACCCCACCGCCGAAGTCGGCGCCCTCCTCGAGCCGTCCGGTGATCGCGAGGTTGCCGTCCACGTCGCAGTGCATCCCGAACGCGTTCAGGAACGCGAAGGGTGCCAGCAGAGGCACCGCACGGGTCCAGCGAAGCTCTCCCTCGCCCGAGAACGAAGCGATGAAGCCCTCGTCGAGCACGTTTGCGTCGCCGAGATCGAGGGTGCCTGTCGATACGTGGCCGGTGATTGCTACGCCGTCGCCACAGAGCGTGAGGTTCTCGAGGATCTGATCACCAGGGTCCGTGAAGTGACGAACCCAGAGCGGCTCGCCCTGGGGGTCGAGCTTGATCAAGAGGATGTCCGAGAGACTGTTGGGCACCACCTCGAAGTCGCCGATTATCAAGGGGACGCTCTCGTCGATCTTGCGTAGCTCGACTCCGACGAAGACGTTGCCGGCCCCGTCGACGCCGATCCCCTGGACTCGCTCCAGGGTCGGGCCGCCGCAGCGCAAGGTCCAGTCGGGCGCCGCGGCTCCGTCCCCCGTCACTCGCTCGCAGCTGGCCATCGGCTCGTCGCCACTCTCGCTCTCCGACTCGCTCTCGCTCTCCGACTCGCTGCCCTCGCCGACCTCCTCGTCGGCGGAACCCTTTGTTTCGCAGGCAGGCGAGGGCACGAGCAGGCAGAGCCCGAGTAGCAGAGGCGAACCCGAGAGCGAGCGGCGGGAGGCCATATCCTCGGGAGTCACACGACCCGCTCGAATCGATCACGTGAATGCACATGTGCGGATTCGAACGC
>CBFGLP010000553.1:0-10688 GCA_965649595.1 uncultured Myxococcales bacterium
TGATCGTCCGCTCGGCGCTCGGGCGCGAGAGTCAGGACGCGACCAAGGAGATCGTGATCCCGATGGCGACGCCGATCGTCGCGCTGGTCGACGAGCGCGCGGCCTCGGCCTCGGAGATCGTCGGTGGCTCGATCAAGCACCTCGATCGCGGGGTGATCCTCGGCCGCTCGAGCTTCGGCAAGGGGACCGTGCAGGAGCTGCGCAAGGCCACGCCGTACGGGCGCGAGGTCGCGTTGAAGCTGACGATCGCCGAGTACCGGGTCGCGGGAGATCGCAAGATTCAGAGCATCGGGGTGATCCCGGACCTCCAGCTGATCCCGGTCGCGCTGAGCACCCATGAGGGGGTCGCTGCGATGTACGACCTCGAGCGCTTCGAGCGGCAGCGCGAGCGGGCTCGGACGCTCCACCTGCCTTCGGCCGTGCACGAGGCCGCGAGTGCTGCCGACGCTGCGCTGGCGCAGCCGAAGCTCTCGATGCGCTACTTCAGCGGCGTCGCAGGTGAGGCGCCGGCGCCCGTGCAGGCGGGCGAGAACCCGCTCCCGGTCGAGCTCGAAGATCCCGAGATCCGGCTGGCCCGCGAGGTCGCGCTCGGGCTGCGCGATCACGTCGGTCGGCGGACTCAGCTCGACGCGCTGCCGGGGTTGGTCGCCAAGCTCGAGGCGAGCGAGGCCGAGCGGATCCAAGCGGGCATGCAGGCGTGGAAGATCGACTGGTCGCCGGTCGACGAGCCGCAGGACAGCTCGACCACGCTCGAGCTGGCCGCCGCGATCACCAAGGTCCAGGCCCCGAGCGCGCCGATCGCTGATCCGAGCGCGGCTGGGCTGCCCGCGACCCCGGCCGGCAAGCCCTTCACGCTGCACGTCGAGGTCCACAACCCGAGCGGCCGCGATCTCGAGCAGGTCCACCTGATCACTGACTGCGCCCGCGACGAGCTCGACGGCATCGAGGTGCTGATCGGCAAGCTCCCGGCCGGCGCCTCGGTCAGCCGAGATCTCGAGCTGCAGGTGATGCCCTGGCACGAGGACTTCATCGACACCGTCGACATCATCGCCCACGTCGGCGAGCCCGATGCCGAGCCCGACGGCGAGACCCGGCTGACCTTCGCGGCGGTCGCCGAGCGGCGACCGGAGTTCTCGTTCGACTATTGGATCATCGACGACCCACGGCTCGCCGCGGTCGGTCCCAAGCGACCCGAGGTCGAGCTGATGCCCGGCGAGCAGCCCTTCACCGTGCAGGGCAACGGCGACGGGCTCTTGCAAGAGGGCGAGCGGGTGCTGCTGGCGTTTCGGGCCCACAACCAGGGCGGCCATGCGTCCGACGCTCGGGTGCTGCTTCGCAACCTGTCTGGCAAGCAGGGCCTGCTCGAGGAGGGCCTGTTCGTGCACGGCGAGCTCGGCGAGGGCAAGGAGTTCATGGGCGCGTTCGGGATCACGATCTCGCCCAAGGCTGATCCGAGCCAGCCGCTCGAGCTGGAGCTGATCGTCGGCGACGGTGTCCTGCGCGAGAGCGTCGAGGACAAGCTGCAGTTTCGGATCGTCTCGGGCCGCGACGGCGTGATCGAGATCGGGGGTGACCCGCGGCGGACGGTCTCGGGCGACGAGCCCTTGCGTGTCTACAACGGCGCCGATGCATCGAGCGCGGTCGTGGCCGAGCTCGCGCCCGGCTCGATGGTCAACGTCCAAGGCAGCGCGGGCGGCTGGCTCGCGCTCACGGGGCCCAAGGGCCAAGGTCGGCGGCTGTGGATCCCCTCTGATCGCGTGAGCGTGGGTGGCTCGGGGCCGGTCACCAAAGTGGACCCTGTCCCTCGCCTGGTCGACCCGCCGCGCATCGAGCTGGCTCCGGTGCCCGAGCGGGTCGCAGGCAAGGCCGTCACGATCAGCGGCAGCGCCGAGCACCCACACCGGGTCCGCGACGTGGTCGTGCTGGTGCAGGGCGCGGCGCCTGGCCAGCCGCAGCGCAAGGTGTTCTACCGGGCCAACCCCGAGCTCGAGGGCGAGGCGGCGCGGCGGCTCGAGTTCAGCGCCGAGATCCCGCTGGTCGAGGGCAGCAACTTCGTGGTCGTGATCGTGCGCGACCACGACAAGGTCGAGCGCCGCCGTGAGCTGTGGGTCTACGCCGACGGCCCGAACTAATCCCGGAACATCCCCCGGGGACGGTCGTCCTGCGGCCGAATGAACCGAGCCCGACCCCTGGAGATCGGTAGGCGCCGCGCCCTCGGGGGGCGGAGGTCAACGGTGGACCGGGGGCGTGGTATGACGAGGTGCCCGTGAGCGATTCGAACAGCCGTGACGACCGCGAGGACTCTCCTCCACCCGCGCGCCCGAACGTCGAAGGTCCGGACGTCGAGGACGATGATCTCGATGACGAGGACTTCGAGCGGGCGGTCGCCCAGGCCCGCCATTCGGCCGAGGACAACCGCGTCCTGACCCAAGAAGAAGCCGGCCTGCGCAACCGGCTGGGCTGGGGCCGCTCACCGATCCTCGCGGTGGTCGTGATCGTGGTCGGCGTGTTCCTGCTGAGCTCGACCTGGGGCGACTTCCGCTACTTCCTCCGGGTCGTTCAGAGCGAGCCGCGGCAGCTCGGCGAGGTGAGCGACATCTACCAGGACGGGAAATTCAGCGAGAGCTTCGACAACGAGTGGGTCGTGCTCGAAGGCCAGCCGGACGTCCAGCATGCCGCCCGGATGAAGGGGCGCGAGGGCTGGTACGGCTTCCTCCGCTTGATCGAGGCCGACGCCAGCCTCTTCGTCGCGATTCCGCGCGAGACCGAGGCTGCCCCCGCGCAGTTCCCCGGCCGCTTCGAGGGTCGCATGCGCCGGCTCGACGCCACGCCGCAGTGGGAGAAGCTGCAGCAGTTCTTCGACGCCGAAGAGGTGGTCGCGCTCGACGACCTCGATCCGGCCGCGCTGGCCGAGGCGATCGCGGCGGGCAGCAGCGAAGTAGCGAAGACCGACGGCACCTCGATCAGCGTGGCCGCCGATGCGACGCTGGCGATCGTGGTCGAGCACCCGGTCGGCGTCGCTCAGCTCGGGCGGACCACCTGGAAGACCCCGGAAGAAGCCGAGCAAGCCATCGCCGCGCTCGGGCTGCCCTGGGCTCCGCTCGAGAGCAAGAGCAACATGGTCTGGCAGTTCGTCGTATACCTGGGCGACGCGGCCGGGCCCGAGCGGGTGCTCGAGCTGACCCGCACGCTCAACGGCGGCGCCGACTCGAAGGACCCCGATCCCAAGCAGGGCGCGCTCGTGATGCCGCGGCGGGTGACCTACCTGGCGGCCTTCGGCGAGCTGCGGGTGGACGGTGAGGGGCTCTCGTTCCCCTACGACTCGAGCAGCCCGACCGAGACGGGCTGGAAGGTCGTCGGCGATCGGCTCGAGGCGATCGCCCCCGAGGCTGGTCGGCTGACCGTGCCTCGCTCGCGAGTGATCGCGGCTCGCCTGCAGCGTCCGCTCGTGGCCGACCCGAATGGCTACCTGATCATGGTCGACCAAGCCCCCTTCGACACCTGGCCCGCGGCGCTGATGTTCGTGGCGGTGTTCGGTGTGGTCGGGCTGAACGCATGGACGCTCGTGACCACGCTTCGCCGCCGTCGCGCGGCGGACCGAGCTCTGCACAGCTGAGGCGGCGGTCCGGCCGGGGCTCGCTCCGGTGTCCTCGGGGACCTGTCCTCGGGGGACCGGGCGGGCCCTCAGGCTAGCGAAGCGGAGCGGGGAGCCCTCGAATTCTCCCAGCACTTTGGAATCCAGTGTGACGCTGTACAATGCGACGGCCGTGGCCTCCGGCTCGACCATGACCTTGCGCTTCCTGGGTGCGGGCGGTGCGTTCTCTCGCCGCTACGGCACTACGTGCTCGCTGCTCACCGTGGCCACCGGTGAGCGCTGGTTGATCGACTGCGGACGCCAGGCACCCGACCAGCTGTGGGCGGCCGGGCTCGACTGGCACGAGATCACCGGACAGATCATCACGCACGTCCACGGCGATCACATCTTCGGGCTCGAGGACTTCGCGTTCCAGCGCTTCTACGAGAGCCGCCACGGCGTCCCGGGCGTGCTCTTCGGCGGACCCAAGCCCCGCTTCATCGCGCACGGGGCCGTGCGCGACGAGGTGTGGGAGTCGATGGCCGCGTCGCTGCGCTACGTCAAGGACGCGCAGGGCAACCCGCGCTCCGGCACCTTCGAGCACTACTTCGACGTGGTCGCAGCGATGGCCTGGGACGAGCCGCGCGCCAACGCTTGGCGGCACAGCGAGCGCTTCCGCAGCGGCGCGCTCGAGTTGGTCGCCCGCGAGAGTGAGCACGTCCCGGGCAAGCCGTCCTGCTCGCTCGAGATCCAGCTGGCTGGGATGGACGGCGGCGAGGATCGGATCGCGTGGTGGAGCGGCGACTGTACCGTCGACACCGAGTTCCTGGTCGCGCTCGAGCCTCGCACGACCATCTACTTCCACGACTGCACGTTCACCGATTACCCCGGTCAGGTCCACGGCGCCTTTTCGTTGCTCGAGAAGCTGCCCGAGGCGGTCCGCCGCAAGATGGTGCTCATGCACCACGAGGACGACATCGAGGCTCATCGGGTGCAGGTCGAGGCGCTGGGCTTTCGTATCGGACTGCCGGGCCAGGTCTACGACCTGGTCCGCGGCGTCCGAATCGACTGATCGTTACTTCAGCCACTTTGCCAAGCGGCTGAGCGTGTCCACCTCGGCCGTCACGCGGGCCTCGTAGTCGTCGTCCGATTCGTCCTCCGCCCCATCGAAGCCGTGGCGGGCGTTCTCGTAGATCTGCAAATGGAACCAGTCGCCGTCGTGACCGAGCTCGTCGGCGATCGCTTCGACCTGCGGATCGCGTAGCTCCTCACAGTCGTCGAGCAGGTGATCTCGCTCGGCGTGCTGCACGACCACCGGCGCCGTCGGGCCGTAATAGGCGTCCATGTATTCCTCGCCGAGATCGTTGGCGAGCTCGCCTTGGAAGCCGCAGCCCGGGTAGTAGGCGATCACACCTCGAAACCACTCCTCGGCCCCGTGCTCGCGCAAGCGCTCGTCTTCGGTGGCCGAGAAGTCGTACTGGACGCTCATGAGCGCGACCGATCCACCGTTGGAGAAGCCGAGCACCCCGAGGTTGTCGCAGTCGACGAAGGGCTGGTCGCATGCCCACTCGGCGGCGGCCCAAGCGTCGAACACACGCAGGACCAAGCGGTCGTGCTCGTCCATGTCGGGCTCCTCCGGGATCTCGTCGCGATCCGACCACTCGCAAAAGCCACGCGAGTAGAAGCTGTCGGGCATGATCACGACATAGCCTTGCTCGACCAGCAGCTGCTTCCAGCGCGCGAACTCGGCGTGGGGCTCGGTTCCGCAGCCGTAGGCGACGTCGTCGTCGAGCGTCTCGAACAGCCCACCGCTGCCGTGCAGCACGACCACCGCAGGCCAGCCCTGCGGTGGCGGCGTGCCGCTCGGCAGCGCGAGGTGGGCGATCACGGCCTGGTCGAGATCGTTGCAGAGCGCGATCTCGTCGTCGTTGCGCGGTTCGAGCGTTCCGCAGGGGACCGAGCCATCCTCGCGGCCGTGCTCACAAGCGTGCAGCGGTGCCAGGCCGAGCATCAACAGGAGTGGAGTGATTTGCCCGAGCCGTCCGGCCGGGCCGCTCTTGTCGATTCCAGAACGATTTCGCATGCCGTAGTTGACCGCGGGACCCTCGCCTATGTGTGCGAGGCTTTGCGGCCTCCGTGAGCATAACCTATCGGTCAGTGCCCAAGCGGCTAGCAACGCCGGCCTCCGCCGCCCCCTGAAGTCTCCTTCGGCGGCGGAGCGAGGTCGGCGTGCAGCGGTCTGCTCGGCCGGATTGATGGATCTATCGTAATCGCGTGGTGGCGACTACGGTGTCGACTACGGCGTCTTGAGCCACTCCTCGAGCCGGGCGAACGTGTCGGCCTTGGCAGCGTCACGCGCCGCGAGATCGGCCTTGGCGTCACCCTTCTTGGCGTTATCGAAGCTGTGGTCGGCCTTGGGATAGACGGTGAGATCGAACCAGTCTTCCGCGAAGTTGTTGGCCTTGGCGAGGATCTCGACCTGTGGATCCCTCACCTCGACGCAGGGATCCAGCAGGTAGTCCTTTTCACCGTGATGTACGATGACCGGCACCTGGGGCGAGAAGAACTTGCTCTTATCCTTCGGGTTGAGACTGTGGCTGAGCACACCTTCGAGACCGCAACCCGGGTAATAGGCGATCGCGCCGACGAACCACTCTTGCGTGCCGTGCTTGTTGAACCGCGGGTCCTTGGCGTCGGAGAGATCGTCGTGGACGCTGATCAGCGCGCCCGAACCGCCATTGGAGAAGCCCAGCACCGCCATCCGATCACAGTCGATGTTTGGGTTGTCGCAGGCCCACTTGGCCGCCGCGCGAGTGTCGTAGAGGCGCGCCAGCAGGCGCTCCCTCATGCCGAACCCCTTGGGCTTGTTCTTCGTGTCTTTGTAGTAATCACAGAAGCCGCGCGAGAACCAGCTGTCGGGGATGATCACCGCGTAGCCCTCGGCGGTCAGATCCTTCTTCCACCGGGCAAACTGGCTCTCGAGCTGATCGCTGCACTTGCCGAGCGAGGGGTCCGGCTTCTTGAGCTGCTTGTAGGCCCCGCCCGAGCCGTGCAGCACGACGACCGCGGGCCAGCCATCGGGCGGCGGTGTGCCCTCGGGGAACGCCACGTTGGCGATCACCTGCTCGTTCTCCTCGTTGCAGAACGTCACCTCGCTGGCATTGCGCGGCGTGGGGCCGCCCTTGCATGCCGCCGTCGATTGCTCATCCTCGCTGATTTCGAGATCCTCGATCTCGTCGAGATCGTCTCGTTCATGTGAATTTTCGTCGACGGATAGCTGATTCGCATCTTCGATGGAATCGAGCGATTCTTCCGCGTCCTCAATCGGGACAATGTCGTCATCGAAATGCGACATTTGTGGGTCGCATCCGACCAGCAGCAGAACGACCGTAGAAGCGCCCCAACTGGCCATTTGGTTGACATTCATATTTGCATCGAACACGTCGCTATCTTTTCGTGCAAGCCCATTGTTCGGGCCGCCCCCGCTCACGTCTGCGATGTAGCTGGACATACGGGGGCGTCCGCGCGATATTTGGCCCAATGCCGGACATCACGCTCCATTCACGCGACGGTCACGAGCTCCTCGCACACCGGGTCGATCCGCTCGGGTCAGCACGAGGGGCGGTCGTAGTCGTACAGGAGATCTTCGGAGTCAACGCTCACATTCGCGCGGTCACGGCTCGCTTTGCGGGCCATGGGTATGTCGCAATCGCACCCGCATTGTTCGATCGGATCGAGCGATGTGTCGAGTTGGGCTATGATCCGCCGGGGTTCACGAAGGGCCGCGAGCTGGTCGGCAAGCTGACGACCGAGCAGATCCTGGCCGACTTGCAGGCGGCGATCGACGAGGTCGCGTCGACCGGGCTCGCGGTCGCTACGGTCGGCTATTGTTGGGGCGGCGCGGTGACCTGGTTGGCCGCGCACCACGGGTTGGGCCTGTCTGCGGCGATCAGTTATTACGGCAGCCGAATCATCAACTATGTCGAGCAGGGCCCGACGATCCCCTTGCAGATGCACGTCGGGGCCAAGGACGCGTCGTTCCCAATCGACAAGGTGCGAGAGGTCGGGCATCGCTATCCGCAGATCGAATTACACGAATACGACGCGGGGCACGGGTTCGATTGTGATCACCGAGCCGACTTCGACTCGACGGCCTCGGCCCACGCGATGGCGCGCACCTTCACGTTCATGCGCGAGCATGGGCTCGGGTAGCCGGCTGAAGCGGATCGAGCCAGCGTCGGGCGAGCCGACAGACGCCCGCGACGTCCTCGAGCGCGGCCGCGTGCCCGAGCCCCGCGAGCCGCTCGAGCCGCGCAACCGGGATCGCGTCGGCGATCGCCTCGGCCATCGCGAGGGGCGTGAGCACGTCGTGCTCTCCGACCATCACCAGCGTCGGCGCACGGATGCGCGCGAGCGCGTCGGCGTCGAGCTCGTGCTCGATCGCACCGGCGATTAGCCGCCGCGCGGCCGCGGGGTCGAACGAGAGGCCCCGCTCGCGCCACGTCGCCAGCTGATCGGCGTGGCGCTCGAGGAAGCCCGGACCCCACACCCAGGGCGTAGCGACGTCGAAGCGCAGCCCGCCGCCACCGGCGTCCATCGCCGCCAGCCACGAGCGCAGCTTGAGGCGCAGCGCCACGTCGGCGCGCGCGTAGGCACCAGCGACCACGAGCGCCCGCACGCGCTGCGGGTGGGCGCTCGCGAAGTGCAGCGCCGCCGCGCCGCCGTTGCTGAGCCCGACGAGCGAGACCGGCTCGCCGGGCACCAGCACGTCGAGTAGCGCGGCGAGATCGCGAGCGTGCTGCTCGACCTCGTAGGCTGCCACCGCGGGCTTGCTCGAGCGCCCCTGCCCGCGGCAGTCCCAGGTCAGGCAGCGGTAGTCGGCGAAGTGCGGCAGGTGGCCCGCCCAGCTGCTGCGATCGGTGAGCAACCCGTTGACGAACACCAGCGGCGGCCCGCTCGGATCGCCCGCGAACGCGTAGTGCAGCTCGACCTCGCCGAGCGCGACATGACCCGCCGCCGGCTCCGAGGGCTCAGCCACCGTGCACCTCCACGAGCACCCGCTTGTCGATCTTGCCGGCCGCCGTGCGCGGCAGCGCGTCGATGATCACGAGCGACTTGGGCAGCTTGTAGCGAGCCAGGCGATCGGCCAAGAACTCGTGCAGCTCGACGAGCGCGAGCGAGCGGCCCGGCGCGAGCACGACGATCGCCCGCCCGACCTCGCCCCAGCGCTCGTCGGGCACGCCGATCAGCGCACACTCGACGACCGCCTCGTGGCCCGCGATCGCGCTCTCGACCTCGGCTGGGTAGATGTTCTCGCCGCCCGAGATCAGCATGTCCTTGCTGCGACCGACGATCGTCACGCAGCCCTCGGCGTCGGCGTGCGCGAGGTCGCCGGTGTGCAGCCAGCCCTCGACGAAGGCCTTGGCGCTCGCCTCGGGATCGCCCGAGTAGCCCGGGCACACGTGCGGGCCGCGGATCCACAGCTCGCCGACCTCGCCGGGCCCGCAGTGATGCCCGCCCTCGCCGACGATCGCGACCTCGACGTGCAGCAGTGGCCACCCGACCGCGCCCGGCTTGTCGCGCACGCGCTCGCGCGGCAGCCAGAAGTTGTTGGGCCCGGCCTCGGTCAGCCCGTAGCCGGTCTTGAACGCGACGCCGCGCGCCCAGAAGCGCTCGAACACCGGCATCGGACAGGGCGCGCCGCCGGAGATGACGATGCGCAGGCGCTCGAGCGGTGCCGTCGCGAACTCGGGATGCGCGAGCATGGCCTGAAACATCGCCGGCACGCCGAACAGGCAGGTGACCGAGTAGTCCCGCACGATCGCGAAGCGCCGCGCGACGTCGAACTCGCGGCAGAGGATCGAGCAGCCCCCGGCGTGCACGAGCGGCGCCGTAAACACGTTGAGCCCGCCGGTGTGAAAGAGCGGCGCGTCGAGGATCGCCACATCGTCGGCCGAGAGCTCCCAGCTGGCGACCGTGTTGATCGCGTTCCAGGTGATCGTGCCGTGGGTCAGGATCGCGGCCTTGGCCTGGCCGGTCGTCCCGCCCGTGTAGCACAGCACCCAGGGCTGCTCGAGGCCGAGCTCGACGGCAGGCGGCGGCTCGCTCGAGCACGCGCGCGCGCGCGCGAACTCGGGTCCGTCGAGGTCGAGCGTCGGCACGCCGGCGAGCGTCGCGAGGCCCGACTCGACCAGCGCGAGCTTGGGCTGCTCGCGCTCGATCAACGGCGCGAGCTCGCGGCTGGTCAGCCGCCAGTTGAGCGCCTGCATGACCGCGCCCAGCTTCCCGCACGCGAACCACACGAGCAGGTACTCGAGCCGGTTCTTGGCCAAGATCGCCACGCGATCGTGCTGGCCGATGCCGCGCTCGCGTAGCCAGTGAGCGACCTGGTTGGTCTCGCGCTCGAGCGTCGCGTAGTCGAGCGTGCGCGGCTCGGCGCCAGCGAGATCGACGATCGCCGGCCGCGTGGGCGAGAGCCGAGCGCGACGGCCCAGCCAGTCGGTCGCTAGCGTGGTCATGACGCGCGCCTCGTCACGTGCCGACGACCATCCCGCCGTCGACGCTCAGCACGTGGCCGCTGATGAAGCCCGACGCTGGATCGGCCAAGAACAGGTAGGCGCGCGCGATGTCGTGCGGCTCGCCGATCCGCCCGACCGGCGTGTGGGCGACCATGTCGGCGAGCACATGCGGCGGCATCTGCTTGGTCATGTCGGTCGCGATGAAGCCCGGCGCGATCGCGTTGACGGTGATACCCGCGCGGCCGAGCTCGCGCGCCCACACCTTGGTCATGCCGATCACGCCCGACTTCGCGGCGACGTAGTTGGTCTGGCCGAAATTGCCATACAGGCCGACGACCGACGACGCGTTGATGATCCGCCCATACTTGCGGGCGATCATGTGTGGGGCGACGGCCTGCGTGCACAGGAACACGCCCTTGAGGTTCACGCCGATCACCACGTCGAACTCGGCCTCGGGCATCTGCTTGATCAGCTGGCCGTCCTTGACCTTGACGAGCTGGCCGTCGCGGAGGATGCCGGCGTTGTTGATCAGCACGTCGATCCGCCCGCGTCGGGCGACCAGATCCTCGACCGCCGCGTGGATCGACTCGCGCTCG
>CBFGLP010000554.1:0-2067 GCA_965649595.1 uncultured Myxococcales bacterium
GATGGCAGCTGGGCCGGCTACCTGAACGCGCAATGGTTCAAGCTGCTGTCGATCCCCAGCGGGATCGCGGCGCTATGGCTGCTCGTGCGCTTCGGCTCGGGCACCTGGGAGCACAAGCGCGAAGAGTGGAACGATCGCGTGATTCGTGCCGTGTGGATCGGGTGCTTCTTGGCCGGGTTCACGCTGATCGAGCTCGAGAAGCAATTCCACATGCTCGAGATGGCCACGGTCCTGCTCGACGGCGAGATTGCTTGGGTCAACCACATTGCTCATCTATCGAGCGCGACTCTGGCGTGGGCGATGGCGGAGTGGCTCGAGTTCGAGCCGATCCTCCGGGCCGACATCGAGCTCGAGCTCGAGCTCGAGCGGCTGACCATGGAGGCGAAGGGGCGGTGGTCGGCGCTGGTCGGCGAGCGGGGCAGCTCGGGCTCCGATCGCTGCTAGTCAGAGTGCGTCCGGATTTGATCGGCCAGAGCATTGAATGCGGGCGGAGTGGACGGAGGCCAAGAAGTGGCCGGAGTCCGGGGAGCTCGAAGAGGACGGCCGAAGGCCGGTTGAACACGGCGGCCGTCGGGGCGACGATGGCGGCATGCTCCGCTTGCTTCGCCTCGCGCTCGTCGCCTCGCTGCTCGCCACCCCGCTCGGCTGTGGGATGTTCGGCGAGCCCACGCCCGACCTCGACGACAAGCAGCGCTACGCCGAGCACGGGCTGAGCTTCGAGTATCCCGGCAATTGGAAGACCGAGGTCGAGCAAGAGCAGCTGCCCGGCGGCGTCTCGCTGACCTCGATCACGGTCAGCGGCAAGCGTGGCAACGCGATGACGATCGTGCAGCAGTTCCAGCCCGCGGTGCCGGTCGACTACGACGACCTGGTCGGCGAGTTCGTGGTCGGCGTGCGCGAGGCGATGCCGGGCTTCGTCGAGGCGCGTCAGCTCGACAGCGGGGACTGGCCGACGATCCATCGCCAGCTGTTCGGCGCGGAGCGGGAGGGTCGCAAGGTCCGCTACGCGATCGAGCTGCTCGGCGAGTCGGTCCCGCACACGGTCGACATCTACTTCGCCGAGCTCGAAGACCGGCTGGTCGTCGTGTACGCGCAGATCCCCGATGAGGATCGCGACAAGGCGATGCCGGGCTTCAACCTGATCATGGACTCGATCGCGCTTCAGTGAGGGCGCCCGAGCAGCTTGAACGCGATCTCGCGGCCGTGTCCGCCGACGGTCGCGAGGTGGATCCACAAGATCGCCAGGTTCTCGAGCAGCGCCGCGTTGCGCAGCGGGCCAGCGTCGATGCCCGCGAACCCGGCCCGGTTGGCGATCTCGATCAGCTGCTGCTTGGCCGCCGCGTCGTCACCCGCGACGAGCACGTCGGCCGGTCCGCCGGTCGTGCGTGGATCAGCGTGGAACTCGGCACCGAAGCCGTTGAAGGCCTTGAGCACCGTGACGCCGGGCAGCGCCTCGGCGAGCGCCTTGGTGATCGAGCCGGCCGGGGGCGGCGACCAAACCGGCCCAGCCTCCCAGCGAAGCGGGTTGGTGCAGTCGACGACGATCTTACCGCCCAAGGCACCGAGGCTCGCAGCGGCATCGATCGCGGCGCCAGCCGGGACCGCGAGGAAGATCAGCGACGCCGCGGCGGCGGCTTCGGCCGGGCTCTCGAAGCTAGCCGTGCCGCCCGCGGATTCGATCGTTGCTCGCAGCTCGGCGAGCTCGCTGCCGGGGCGCACGCCGAAGTGGATGGGATAGCCGACGCCGGCCAGGCGTGCGCCGAGGGCCGCGCCGACGTTGCCGGTGCCGATGATCGCGAGGTGGGGAAGGTCGCTCATGGGATGGGCTCCGAGAGCGAGTGTCGGTCGCTAGGGCGCGCTTGTCGATCTCGAGCCGTGGTCGCGCGCTCGGTCAGGCTCACTCCGCATCGACGAGCCCCAAGGGACAGCTGACCCCGGTTCCACCGAGGCCACAGTAACCACCAGGGTTCTTGGCCAGGTACTGCTGGTGATAGTCCTCGGCGTAATAGAAGGGTCCGGCGCTGGTGATCTCGGTGGTGATGTCATCAAAGCCTGCTTCTCGCAGGA
>CBFGLP010000555.1:0-5732 GCA_965649595.1 uncultured Myxococcales bacterium
CGCCGTCGCCGCTAGTCGGATCGCCATCTGTATCGCTGGTGGTCGTCTCGCTGCCGACTTCATCATCCGGACCATCGTTCGCGCTGCTGCTGAAGCAGCCTGATGCGATTAGACCGAGGAGCGGTAGATAGGCCAGACGTCCGTTCATCCCTCGACGATGCCAGCGCCGAGGAGTCGGTCATGAAAATGAGGCGTTACAGTGTCGAAACATTCGTGCTGGCTTTGACATTGGCGTAAACGAAGGGGGCCACCGAGGCGACCCCCTTGGTACTGCGTGACGAGCTATCAGGGGCAGCCGATCACCTGATCGATCAGCTCGGCCACGCGAGCCGCGTCCTCGGCGGTCGGCTCGGTCAGCTCGTAGAGGTCGGCCAGCTCGCTCGCGGCCGCGCTGTCACGCTCGCCGACCTCACGCTGCAGCGCGTTGCCGAGGATCTTCACCGCCTCCCAGTTGGCCGCCGCCGCACCACCGCACGAGTCCTGCGCGAGCGCGTGCTGGCGCAGCACGACCGCGAGGCCGCGGTGCAGGGCGGTGTCGAGCTGCTCCCAGGCTTGGTTGAACAGGTCCTGGCCTTCGGCCGGGAGATCCTCGAGCAGCGGGTACATGTCCTCCGGGTAGAGGTCGCGGACGCAGCGGACGGCCAGCAGGCCGTCGAAGATGCGATCGTGGGCGTTGGGGCTGTACTGCGCGACGATCTTGGCGAAGCCGAGCGCGTCACCGTCGGCCTGCGCACCACCAGAGTAGTAGGCCCAGCTCGAGTCGCAGTCCTTGGCCGCGGCGGTGAAGCAGGTGTTGGCCTCCTTGTAGACCGAGAGGTAGAGGAACCACAGCAAGCCTGCCTCGATCCGAGCGGCGTGGAGGTTGGGATCGCCGGTGCCCGACATGCCGTCGATGAAGGCTTGGTTGAGCAGCGGTCGCATCTGCGCCGGACCGACGCAGCGATCGGGGTAGGCCGCTGCCAAGTCGGTGTTCGAGCACTGCTTGTCGGGATCGAGGCCGGGATCCCACTCTTCCATTGGGATCGGCGGGTAGTGCAGGTCCTCGCGCCGATCGAGGCGTGAGCCGAGGCCCTCCTCGATCTCGTAGTCGGTGCGGGCCATCGTGAAGTCGTCGGCCGTCGGGACGCCGTTGCGCCACAGCGCGTCGGCGATGCGCTCGTAGGCCTCGATTCGGGCGATGGTCCCCGGCGGATCGGAGACCAGCTCGTAGGCGCCCGCGTCGGAGATGCAGGCGGCGTAATCGTCGTCGGCGCCCGGCGAGTAGTCACCGGGGTTGGCCTCGCAGCTGCTCTCGTCGACGGGATCGTCGGCGGGGTCGCAAGGCTCGGCGGTCGTGTCGTTGCCGGTCTCGTCCGCGGTCTCGTCATCGGACTCGTCACCGACCTCGTCGTCCCCGGGGCCTTGGTCTTTGCAGGCGCTCAGCGAGCAGGGCAACACGAGCAAGAAGGTGAACAAAGCAAGCTTGCGCATCGACACCATTGGTCTCCTGACGAGCGGGATACGCTGCGGCGAGACCCGGGCACAATCCGGGGACCACCGGGCGTGAGCGGCTCGCGAATGTCCGTGAAAGGGCCCGCAGGCTCAGGTGGAACACCCTGAGTGTATTGACCGCAGCCGCGCGCTTCGCCGGATCAGAAACCAAGCTCGACGCTGAGGTTGAGCGAGCGCGCCGCTCCGTTGACGCTCGAGCCGTGATAGCGATATGGAGAATCGATCACGTTCTCGACGACCAAGCCGACGAGCACGAAGGGATCGAAGCGATAGCCAGCGCGGAGATCCCAGACCACGTAGCCGGGCGTGCCGCCGGCGGGGATCCGGAGATCTGCGCGATCCTGCGGCGCGAGGCGGGTCTGCGCGCCGCCCCAGCGCAGCGCCGTGCCGAGCCACAAGCCGAAGTCACCGTACCAGGTGAGCTCGACGGTGCCGTTGAGCGGAGGCACGCGCGAGACGGGGACCCGTTCACGATAGTTGGAGGTCGAGCCCTCGCTCGGTGGCGGGATCGGGTTGGGCGAGTCACCCCACGCCCACGAGAGCGTGGTCGCGAGCGCGAAGCCCAAGGGCATGAACACGCGGACCGAGCTGTCGACCCCGCGCAGCAGCGACCAACCGTCGAGGTTGACCAGCTGAAAGCGCGTCCGCGAGCCGGCGCAGCCGGTCGGATCTGCCGACGCGCCGCCGGGGCACTCGTCGACCTCGCGCGAGGCTCGACCGATCAGGTTGCGGATGAACGAGTGCCAGAAGAACAAGCTGGCCTCGACCCGCGCGTGGCGAACCTTGAAGCCGGTGTCGAGCGCGAGCGAGCGCTCGGGCTCGAGGCTGGAGTTCTCGTACTGAAAGCCGGGGCCGGTCTGCTGGCGGCTGGTCAGGTCATCGAGGTTGGGCGCACGAAAGCCCTGGTCGAAGTCGAGGTGCCAGGTCAGCCACTCGGTCGCCAGCACCATGACGCCGGCGTTGCCGACCGCGCTCGCCCACTTGCGATCGATCGCGAGCGAGTCACTCTCGTCCTCGCCCGCGGCGTAGGCCTGAATGAACGCCGCGCGTCCGCCAACGCGCAGGCGGACCCGCTCGGCGATCCACAGGTGCGGCTCGGCCCACAGACCCGAGGTCAGGTACCACGATCCGTCGAGATACTGGCCGCGCGGGAGCACCGAGGTGACGATCGGATCGACGTCGGTGAAGCGCAGCCACGCCTCGCTGGAAAGCCAGTCGACGTAGAGGTCGCCGCCGTAGTCGAGCCCCAAGCTGAGCTTGTCGCTCAGCTGGATCGACGCGGTCGACAGGCTCGCTCGCGCGCCGATGGTGTGGACGTCGTCGAGCCCGTTGCTCTCGACCCCGCCGGGGATGTCCGGGATGCCGTTGTCGCGGAACAGCTGCGTGCGCTCGAACTGGTTCTGGTAGCTCACGCTCACGCGGGCGCGCTCGAGCGCGGGGCTGCGGCCCTTGGCGAGATCCCACGCGAGGTAGCCGAGCGTGCGGAACTGCTGCAGGTAGATCAGGCACTCGTCGTCGGGCGCCTCGGCGGGCGGGCACTTGTCGGTCCGCGGGGCGTCGAACTGGCGGTAGTCGTAGTAGCCGAGCGTCAGGCGGTGGCGAGGGTTGATCTGCCAGACACCTCGGAGGTCGGCGGTGAGCTCGCGAAACCCGGTGCCGAGCTGCGTGCGGCGGTCGCTGGCGAGGCGCGGCTCCTTCCACGGCTCGCCGGTCGCCGGAGCGATCACGGCTCCTGCGGTGCGGAGCTTGCCGACGTCGCGATAGCCGATACCGCCGAGGATGCCGAGCTTGCCTCGCCAGCCGAGGTCGAGCTGAGCCCGTCCGCCGATCTCCCCGTCGGAGGTGCGCGTGGTCATCATGATCCGCGGGCGCACGACCCAGCGCTTGCTCGGATCGAGGGTCGGATCGAGCGGGGTGGTAAGCAGCGCTCCGCCGAGCGCGTCGCTGCCCCAGCGGGTCGAGGCCGAGCCACGCACGACCTCGAGCTTGGCGATCGTCCGCGAGTCGACCGTGAAGAAGTACTGGTTGGGGCCCTGACGGAAGGTCGCGTTGTTGAGCCGGATCCCGTCGAAGGCCATCAGCGTCTGCTGGCCGGTCAGGCCGCGCACGTAGGGCGAGGCCTGGCTGTGGGCGGTCTGCTGCACGAACACGCCGGGCTCGTAGCGGAGCGCGTCGGGGGCCGAGCGAGGCAGTCGCTCCTGCATCTGCTTGCGCGTGACCACGCTGGCGTCGCGGTAGTCGGCGTCGGGGTTGTCGGTAGCGACGTGGATGTCGCGGACGTCGTCGTCGGCAGCGGGTTGGTCGGCCTCGGATTGCTCGGCCTCGGGTTGGTCGGCCTCGGGTTGCTCGTAGCTGGCGGGGGGATCGAGCGCGGGCGGGGGAGCTTGCTCAGGTGGGCTCGCTTCGGCCACGCGTGCCGCACCGAAGGCCAGCATCACGGCCATCGGCACGCCGACGCCGAGCATCGAGGCGGTCCGCACTGTGGTCATTGTCAGGGGCGCTTCGCGATCGGCAAAGCAGAGGGGATCTGCCCGATCCAAGGGGAAACCCTCGAGCGTAGCCCGCACGCGAGCTCGATCGTGCTCGTCACCTTGTCATGTCGCCATCTCGCCTCGCGATGCGCGCGGCTCAGGCCCTGCTCGATGCCCTTCGCCGTCGCACGAGCGACTCGAGCGGACGAAACACCTCGGCTCCCGCGCAAGCCATCAGCCCGAACCCTCGGCACACGTCGGGCCGGTGCTCGTGGACCGAGCAGCCCTTGTCGAAGTAAGGGCAGGGCGACTCGCCCTGCGAGAGGTAGCCGTAGACGTGCTCCTCCGGATCCTCCTCACCAGTCGGAGGCAGGAGCGGGAGCGAACGCATGCTCACGCCGGTCGCCTCGGCCAGCCGCCGCGCGTCGTTGCGGGTGATCGGGATCCGCAAGCTCGCGCAGCAGATGCCCTGGCAGTGACGGCAGAGCTCCATCATCCGGGTGACGCGGCCCTGCTCGTCGACCTCGACCCGCTCGGACAGCACGGTGTTGGGCAGCCCGGCCTGCTGGATCCGAGTCGAGAGTGCGTTGAGCTTGTCGACGCTCACGCGCGGCAAGTTGAGATCGAGGAGCGGGCCGATCGGGGCGCGGGGTCGGGCCATGGGCGGGGCAGGGTAGACGAGCGCTCGCGCTCAATCGAGATCGATGCGGCGCGGGTCGGCTTCGCCAGCGTCGAACAGCCGCTCGACCTCGTCGCGCCGGCGCGCGAGCACGGCCCGCTGGTTGATGTAGCCCTTGTCGGTGATCTCGTTGGCGTCGATCGAGGGCGGCTCGGCGAGCAAGAGCGCCCGCGAAAAGCGGGTGCTGCTGCCGCCGAAGCGGCGGTTGTGCTCGGTCAGCCCGGCGGCGATCCGCTCGAGCACCGCGGGCGCGCGCACGACCTGCTCGGCGGGCGCGTCGGCGGGCAAGCCCGCGTGCTCGCGGCACGCGGCGAGGTTGGGGACCAGCAGCGCGCCGAGCTTGGGTCGATCGTGGCCAGCGATCACCGCGTCGGACACGAGCGGCTCACAGGCGCTGATCAGCTCGAGCCGCAGCTTGCCGACGTGCACCCATGTGCCGGAGCTGAGCTTGAAGTCCTCGGCGACCCGGCCATCGAACACGATGCCTCGCTCGGGGCGCTCGGGGTCGGCGAGCTTGCCAGCGTCACCGATCCGAT
The DNA here is from genome assembly GCA_965649595.1 of uncultured Myxococcales bacterium. GTDB lineage: Bacteria > Myxococcota_A > Polyangia > Nannocystales > Nannocystaceae > Plesiocystis. Next base: position 5,178 of record CBFGLP010000555.1, read on the forward strand.
AGAACCCCTCCTCGTCGAACGCCGCGACGCTGAGCTCGGGCGCTCGCCAGTAGCTCGGCATCACGTTGGGCCCGCGCACGCGCAGCTCGAGCTTGTCGCCGTTGGGCACCAGCTTGATCGTGGTCCCGGGCATCGGGTTGCCGATCACTCCGGCGCGCTCGATTGGCCAGTGCACCGCCGTCGAGCAGGGCGCGGTCTCGGTCGAGCCCCAGGCCGAGACCATCAAGATCCGCTCGCCGCGGGTCTGCAAGGCCAGCTGCTCGAGCCGGGTCCAGAGGTTCTGCGGCAGCGCGGCGCCGGCATAGAAGATCAGCTGGAGGTCGGCGAAGAAGCGCTCGCGCAGCTCGGCGTCGCGCTCGAGCTCGGGCACCAGCAGCTCGAAGCCGCGCGGGACGTTGAAGTAGAGCGTCGGCGAGCGCTCGCGCAGGTTGGCCAAGGTCGCCGCGAACGCGCCGGGCGCTGGCTTGCCGCCGTCGATCCACAAGCTCCCGCCGTGCGCGAGGATCAGGTTGAAGTTGAAGTTGGCGCCGAAGGTGTGGTTCCACGGCAGCCAGT
>CBFGLP010000556.1:0-4526 GCA_965649595.1 uncultured Myxococcales bacterium
GCGCCCATCTGCTCGCCCCGGAGCTCCGCTGGCCCGACACGTGGCGGTGCATCACGTGGCACAAGGGGCTCCCTGATGCTTTCTCCCGCGGCATCGATCCGAGGGCGACGGTGCGAGAGACCTTCGACCTCTGGCGGCGCACGGAGTGATCCGACCGCGGCGGTGCCCCGCGCTCGAGGAGGGCCGCTTCGTGCGACCCGAACACGCGCTCGCTCCTTGACGGAGTGATCGGCTGCCGCAACACTCTCGCCGGGCCCGGATGGCGGAATAGGTAGACGCGGGGAACTTAAAATTCCCTCTTCGGGTGCGGGTTCGAATCCCGCTCCGGGCATGTGCTCCGTCGGCGCGCGGCCGCGAGGGTTCCCCATACGTTACCCAGACCGGAGCCCGACTGCCCAGAATCGGTCCTGTACCCCAAAATTCGGTGATTTTGGCCGCCGCTCAAGCGACTTAAAATCCTCTCCTTCGGGGTGCGGGTTCGAGTCCCGCTCCGGGCACATCGACGCTGCTCTCAACCTCCGTAGCTGGCACGAGCGATGGAGATCAACGAGCCCGCCGAGATCGGGACAATGAGCGCCCACGAGCGACTCATGTAGTCCAAGTGCCTACGCGCAAGCACGACCCTGGTCAACCGTGGCCCGCTCGCGGGCTGGTTTCGCGCCCCGGTCGAGGCAATCGCAGCTTCGAGCGCTATCACGCCTATCGAGGACGTCGTCGCCCGAGGCTCCGCTCGCCGCGGACCCTGATACCTTGAGCGACATGGGGCTGCCTCCCCACATGCGCCCGCGCGCGCCCGGGCTCAAGACCACCGCGCCGAACCTCGGGGCGACGATGCCCGACACCGAGGGCTCGGCAGCGCCACCGCTCGAGCCTCGCTCGTCGTGCCTGATCGTGATGCGCGGGGCGAAGGTCGGCGAGAAGTACGACATCGATCGTGAGCTGGTGATCGGTCGCGACGCGACCGCCGACATCACGCTCGACGATGGGCTCGTCTCGCGCTCGCACGCGAAGTTCACGATCGACGCAGCGGGTGTACGCATCCACGACCTCCGCTCGACCAACGGAACCTTCGTCAACGAGCGACCCGTCGACACGCAGTACCTCGATGACGGCGACCAGATCACGATCGGCAAGACCATCTTCAAGTTCATCAGCGGCACCAACATCGAGGCTGCGTACTACGAGCACGTCTATTCGCTCACGCACTTCGATGGGCTGACCGGCGTGAACAACCGATCGTCTTTCGATCAAAATATCGCCACGGCGGTCGCTCGGGCGACCCATCAGCGGAGCCCGCTCGCGCTGGTGCTCTTCGACATCGATCACTTCAAGCGTTGCAACGACACCTTTGGTCATCGAGCTGGTGATCATGTGTTGCGGCAGGTCGCTGCGGTGGTCGCCGAGCACGCTCGTAAGGGCGATCTGGTCGCGCGCTATGGCGGCGAGGAGTTCGCCGTCGTGCTCTTCGAGCTCGCCTGGCCTGGCCCGGCTCGCTTCGCCGATTACCTTCGCGGGTTGGTACAGGCCAAGCGGATCGAGTTCGAGGGCAACCACATCCCCGTCACCATCTCGGTGGGTGTGGCCGAATGGGACGCGCGCATGGGGAGCGCTGCCCAATTGGTCGAGCTGGCGGACCAGCGGCTCTACCGAGCCAAACAGAGCGGTCGCAATCAGGTAGTCGCGCACTGAGACCGAGGCGGCGCTGTGTGCCACCGGGTCCGCGTGCGTCACGATCTGTCATGTCATCCGTCAGCTCATATCTCTGAGCTTCGCGAGTCGACGCTCGACACTCGACCGTCGTGAACGAAGCCGCTGCCCACATCTCGGGAATTCGTGTCGCCCATATCGCAGGGGGAGAGCGCGAGGTTCGGGTCAATCGGCCGCCCGCGAGCGAGGGCCCGATCACATGGTCGACGGTGGTTCGGACGTCGAGCGGGCGGATACGAACGGGGAGGGGGCAATCCGGGCTAATCTATCGATTGCATGAGGCCCGGGGCTGGAAGGTGATGGTCGAGGGCGGCCACGGGCAGATCATCGAGGTTGGCAGCGCGCGCATGCAGGATCACGCGCAGGCGCTCGCCTCGATGTGGGAGCTGGCGGTGATCTCTGGGCGTATCGACATCGGCTGAGCGCGCCACGTCCTGCGACGCCATGGGACGCGCGCAGACGCGAGCCAGCACGCCGATGTGCTTGCCGGGTGTGCGGAGCGGGGTACCCCTGCACCATGCTTCGATCAGTTCACGCTCGCTTCACCCCGTCGATCGCTTTGTATGCCCTGATCGCGTTGGTGCTCGCCTGCGGCGGCACCAAGAACCGATCTGAAACGAGTAGCGGGCCGGGATCGGCGGACGGGAATGGCGAGGACGCCAACGACGCGGGGCAGAGGATCTCCGACATCGGGCTGGCGACGCCGGAGTCGGTGCTCTGGTATCCCGAGGCCAATGTTTACTTGGTCAGCAACATCGCGGGTGATCCGACCACGGTCGACGACGACGGGTTTATCAGCAGGATCCGCCCGGATGGCAGCGTCGAGACCCTGCGCTGGATCGACGGCAAGACCGACGAGGTCGAGCTGAGCGCTCCCAAGGGATCGGCGCTAGCCGGCGGTCTGCTGCTGGTCACCGACATCACGTACATCCGTCGCTTCGATCGCAAGACCGGCGCAGCCGCGGGCTCAATCGAGGTCGGGGGCGCGCAGTTCCTCAACGATCTCGCCGTCGACTGGACCGGGGCAGCGTGGGTCTCGGACACGGCGACCGGCAAGCTGCACCGAATCCCCGATCCCACGAGCGACACGGTCGAGACCGTGCTCGAGGTCCCCGGCATCAACGGCGTCGCCATCGACGAGCAGGGTCGCGTGTGGGCGGTCGCCAAGGACGAGCTGTTCAGGGTCGGCGACGGCCAGCGCGTCGACGTCCAGACGCTCCCGGCCGGCGGCCTCGATGGCCTGGTAGCGATCAGCGGGGGCGAATTCCTGGTCTCGAGCTGGGATGCCAAGGCAGTCTGGCGCGGGCGGCCAGGTGGCCATTTTCGTGAGATCATCGAGGGGATCGAGTCGCCGGCCGACATCGGCTTCGACAAAGGGCGCCAGCTCGTGCTGATCCCGGTGTTCCTCGAGGACGCGCTCGTGTTCCTGCCGCTGCCGTAGGGCTTCGTCGGCCCGTCCGGGCCGACGGGCTGATCTCGACCTGGGCGAGCGGTGGTATCGTCGGCGGGCATGGCTCCGTCGGCGATCGACGACCTCCTCGAGCGTCTCGCTCTCGCGCCCACCGACGTGGGCCTTCGCAGCCAGGCCGCCGAAGCGCTGACCCGCGCCGGTCGACACGCCGAGGCTGCTGGGCTGCTCGCCGAGGGCTTGATCAACCTGACCGCCCACGACGGCCCGACCTTGCCCTGCTTGTGCCGTCGCTGCTTGCAGCCGGGCCTCGGCGAGGCCGAGGCCGAGGGGATGAAGTTCGTGCGTCGCTTCGCGCTCGCGAAGGGCCGAGTGCTCTGGTACTGGGCCCCGATCGACCTGGCCAACGATCGCGGGCTGGCCCGGAGCATCGCCGCTCGGCTCGAGCAGCGGCTGGCCTCTTGATCCCGCATATCTCTTTGTTCGGCGCCCTTCGATCATGAGCACCCCTCGCTACCGCTACCCCGATCAACCGCCGCGCTCTCGCATCGAGCGAGGCAGCGGTGATCCGCTCGTCGATCTGCTGAGCGCCGACCCGGCCGTGCGCGAGCTGGCCTGCGAGGCGGTCGAGCTCGAGCCCGACCCCGAGGCGCCCGACGTCGTCACGTCGGTCGGGTTGTTCGCGCTGCGTCGGGCGCTCTTGCTCGACACGCACGCACCAGTCCGTCGGGCTGCCGCGGAGCGCTTCGCTCGGGTTCATGGCGAGGCCGAGCGCGCGCGCGTGGTCCCGTGGTTGATCGAGGCGCTGGGCGATCGCTTCCCGAGCGTGCGCGAGGCTGTCTGTCGGGCGCTCGCGGCTGTGGCCGAGGCGGGTCCAGCCACGATCGATCAACCGGCGCCCCAGCAGGCGCTGGCGAGGAGGCTCGTCGAAGATCCGATCTGGTGGGTGCGCCGTGCCGCCGCTCGCTCGCTCGCCGCGGTGCTCTCGGCTCGCCCGGACGACGCGATCGAGGCGCTCTTGCCCGGCTTGCACGATCCCTTCTGGCGGGTCCGGCATGGCGTCGTGCATGCGATGGCGGTCGTGCTCGGCAAGCTCGAGGAGCCGGCCCTCGATCGCGCGCGGGTTCGGCTGCTCCGCTACGGCGAGAGCGTGCGCGACGAGGGGGCTCGCGCTGCGTTGCTCTACCTCGCCCGGGACTGGCCGATCGGCGAGGACGTCCCGGCGCTCGCGGGCGCGGTCGGAGATCCGGCCGGCATCGAGCTCGACGATCCGGATCCAGCCGTGGTCACGGCTCGCTTGCAACGTGCAGAGCACAGCGATCCCGCGACCTTGATCCGCTTGCTCGCCGAGTCGCACGAGCCGCTGCGACGCGAGGCGATGGGGCGGCTGGCCAAGCTGCGCGATCCGGAC
>CBFGLP010000557.1:0-1514 GCA_965649595.1 uncultured Myxococcales bacterium
ACCGCGTGCCTGGCCGGCATGTACCTGTTGTCCACGGCGTCGTCGGGCGGCTTCACCGAGGCCGACAAGACGGCGGTGCGAGCCGTCACCGAGGCGGGCATGGCCGCGCTGGCCTCGGACATCAATTCCTCGCCCGTCTCGCTGGCCCCCTCGCTGCTGACGGACACCCGGCTCAAGGACGCGCTCGACCCCAAGCCGCCGGATCCTCGCAAGCTGCCACAGGATGACCTCGAGCCGCCCTCGCTCGAGGACGTGTTCATCGAGGTTGCCAACGAGTCGCTGCTCGACGAGCACCCACTGCTGAGCGTCGCGCTGATCGACAAGGACGGAAAGCTGCTGGCCCGGACCGGCTTCTCGCCGGAGCTGTTCGAGGAGCTGGCGAAGATGCCCGCGCTCTCGAGCGCGCTGGCGAGCGAGGATGCCGACCTGTTCTCGGCCACGCTCGGCGACAAGCTGCACGCGGTCAAGCTCTCGCGCCCGGTCGCCGAGACCCAGGCTCGTCGGCTGATCGCGATCCAAGCGGTCGAGCTCGGCGGTGGGTCGTTCTTTCGTCGGGTCGTCGGCACCGGCAATCCTTCGGGTCTGATCCGCGACGGCAAGCTGGTCGGTGATCCGATCGGTGGGGCCAAGGCCGAGGACCTCGCGGCCTGGGTCGCGGCCAACGTGGACAACGTCCCGCCCGAAGGTGCGAGCGACGTGTTCGAGGTCGGCGAAGGTGGCGACAAGCGCATCGGTGCCGCAGCCCGCGTGCCTGGTCCGGCCGGCAAGGGCAAGGACGCGACCTACTTCGTGGTCCTGTCGAGCCACACGCTCGCGTCCACGCAGGTCGACATGGCCTCGGGTCTGTCCAAGGCGCTCGACGAGGGCGGCCTCGGCAAGCTCAACTGGCCGCTGGTAGCGGGCCTGCTGGTGATCAGCCTCGTGCTCACCTTCTATTTGCCGCACCTCGAGTTCACCACGCCGATGAAGCGGCTCGACGGCGAGCTGACCGCGATCATCGAGGGACGCAAGCACCAGATCGATCACGACACCTACGGCGGGCTGTTCAGCACGGTCGGCCGACGCATGCAGACCGCGCTCGAGGCCATGCGCGTGACCTGGGAGACCGACCTCGTCGACAGCGACGGTGAGCTCGACGACGAAGGCAGCGGACGCCGTGCCCGCGCCACGCGGAGTGTCCGGGTCACCCGCGCCACCTCGACTCGGCCCAAGCGCACGCGCGGCAACAAGAAGGTGACGGGCAGCCACGCAGCCGTCGACGAGTCGAGCACGGACGCGGGTCCGAGCTCGAGCGAGGTCGAGGCGATCGATCTGCCCGACGCGCCGAGCGAGACCGAGCCCAAGGTCGCCGCCCGTGCGCCCGCCTCGATGGCCAAGGCCGCCGCTCCTCCGCCCGCTCCGGTCCCCTTCCACGACGATGCCGCGAGCGCTCCCCTGAGCGACGACGACGACGCGATCAGCCTCGCCGACACGACCGGCGGCAACGACCGCGAGGCTTACTACCAGCGGATCTA
>CBFGLP010000558.1:0-3120 GCA_965649595.1 uncultured Myxococcales bacterium
ACCTGCGAGAACGACGAGACCTTCCGCTTCTCGACCTTCGACCTCGACGGTAACGGTGCGCCGGACTTCGTCATGACCGACACCTGCGACGCCGAAGGCACCGGCACCTCGCATTGGCAGCTCTACGCGGCCACCTGCGGCTGAGCGCTCATCGAGCACGGTCGAGCTCGCTACCCGAGCCAACGCCTGCGCTGACCGGCAACTGGTCGACGATGAGCTCCAGCTACGGGAGCATCTGGGCCTGCAAGCTGGACGCCGCCCGCGAGGCCTGCCGATAGCCGGCCATCCCGCGCCAAGATCGCGTACCCTCGAACCATGCGCACTCGCACGCTGTTGACCTCGGCGTTCCTGTTGATTGTGGCACCCAGCTGCGAGCCCAAGGGCGAGGCGGACAGCGGGAGCGAAACCGAGGGCGAAAGCGAGACCGACGGGGAGCGCACCTTGGATGAGTGGATCACGCTGTGCGAGTCGCAGACCAACGCAGCCAACTGCGAAGCCGTTCCGCCGCAGACACACGAGGGCGAGACCCTGCACTGCGCCGACTTGATCATCGTGAAGACCAGCGAGCCCGACTGCTTCAGCGTGGCCAACGACTCGCGCTGCTTCGCCGTCAGCGACAAATCACCAGCAGAGCCCGGCTACATCCTCGCCGAGCCCGGCGCCCCCGACATCTGGCTGATCGAAGCCCCGCCGAGCACCACCGTCTACGGCAGCGCGCTCACGAGCTGCACGCTCGCCGACGACGGGGTGACATGGACGCCGGATGCGATGTGTGGCTGCGCAGGCAAGGTCTCCGACAGCGAAGGGCGGTGACTGCCCTCGTCCGGCAGTCACCGCCCGATGACGTCGGCCTCAGCGCTCGAGCCGGTGGCCCTTGTCCTTGCGGTGATAGAAGCCGCGGAGCGACAAGCCGCTGCCGACCGTGAGGTCGCGGAAGCGATCACCCTGAGCGAACACCGTCCCGACCACGCGCAGGTCGATCTGGATGTTCGGGGTGATGTAGATGTAGAAGCCCTGGCCGACGTTGTGCTGGTTACCGCGCTCGGCACCGAAGTCGTAGAACGAGAACCACTCGGTGTAGGTGCCGAGCCGCTTGATCCACTGCACGTACATCACCACCGACTGGTGGAGCGCGATCGTGTTGAGCGTGCGCGGGTTGAAGGGTGCGTCCTCGGGCGAGCCGCCGACCCGCTGCGGGAAGATCGAAACCACCTCGAGGCCAGTGCTGCCGCGGATGACGAGCGCCTTGGTCACCTGCCAGCCGTAGATCCAGTTCAGGCCTGGCTCGACGCCCGTGCGCGCGGGACCCCCCTGGGCGCCCCGGAACATGACCGTGCCCATGAAGCTGTGCGCGGGCAGCCAGCCGTCCTGCAAGATCGCCTGCCACTTGAAGCCGACCAGCATCTCGCTCGAGAACGCGATCCCCGGCTCCCCCGCGACGGTCCCGGTCCGCTGCGTGTACCAAGCCGAGTCCCAGCGAACGCGCAACTCCATCCGCTCGGTCAGTCCGTAGCGGATCAAGCTCTCGGGCCCACGGTGCCGCTGGTAGGTGTAGTCGTCCCCCTCGCGCAGACTGAACGAGTAGCCCGACTCGAGCTGCCACATGTACTTCTTGACCGTCGGCAGCACGTCGGTGAAGTCGGGCCGGTCGGTGTTGATGAGCTCCATCGCGTCCCACTCGTGGCTCACCGGCTGGTTGGCGACGTTCTGACGTCGCTCCTTGCGCGGGACCGTCGGTGCGGCGGGGACCTCGAAGTCGGCCTCATAGCGAGCGTCTCGCACGGCCCGCTCGTCGGGCGGAGCCGGAGCCACATCTGGATCCGGATTCGTCGGGGGTGGCTCGCCTGCTCGGGCGGAACGAGAAAACAGGAGGGTGAAGGCTGCAATTATGATTGCAGCCCACGACTGGACGCGGGTTGTGAGCACGAATGGGCCTGATTACCGATGCACGATTCCACCGCGCGCGTGCGATTCGAGCTTTCGTCGAATGCCCACGCGCAACTGATGAAGCAACGGAATCAGGCTGGCGGCCCGCGAGGTCGGGCGGCATCGCACCACATTGGCGCGATGATTCGATCAGAGCCAGCGTCGACGAGAGCGACAAGCCGAACCGCGGGCGAAGCGATGTCGATGAACGAGTCGGGCGAGAGCCCCACGAGATGTGGGACTTCGCTGTCGAGCCGCTTGACTATCCGCGGCGTCGGGCGAACCCGCGACACTGGCGCCGGGCTCTCCCGCTTGCTGACGACAGGATCGTCGTCCGCCGCCTGGAGCGGGATCTCGCGATCCGCGCATAAGGCCAGGATCAATGCGAACGCCAACCACACACTCGTCCACCACCGCGGCAATCGCGCGAGGTCACGAGCCGTGAATTGGCCCAACATCGGCAAAGACATCTACGCGGCCCCGAAACGCCCGTCAAGGCAACAATTCTCCAAGATTAGATCAATGGTTATTTACGCCACTGTTGCTTTGCCAATATTTACTCACCAATGATGCTGGGCCGAATGAGCGCCAGGACATCATTGCCACGCCAATATTCTCTGTACATTCAATGGACCGCGAGCCAAAACCAAAAACACGAGCGGGCGCTCCGAAGAGCACCCGCTCGTTCACGCTCGACCACCGCGTCGGCGGCCCTCGCTTACCCCAAGAGCGAGGCCATCGCCGCGCCGATGTCCGACGGCGTATCGGCGATCTTGACCCCGGCGGCGCGCAGCGCCTCGAGCTTGGCCTCCGCGGTGCCCTTGCCACCCGAGATGATCGCACCGGCGTGGCCCATGCGCTTGCCGGGCGGAGCCGAGACGCCAGCGATGAAGCCGACGACCGGCTTTTTGACGTGGTCCTTGATGAAGGCCGCACCGGCCTCCTCCGCCGCGCCACCGATCTCGCCGATCATCACGATGCCCTCGCAGGTCGGGTCCTCGTTGAAGAGCTGGAGCACGTCGACGAAGTTGGTCCCGTTGACCGGGTCGCCGCCGATACCGATCGCGGTGGTCTGACCGAGCCCGAGCGAGGTCAGCTGGTGGACCGCCTCGTAGGTCAGCGTGCCCGAGCGCGAGACCACGCCGACGCGGCCGGGCTTGTGGATGTAGCCGGGCATGATGCCGATCCGGCACT
>CBFGLP010000559.1:0-4980 GCA_965649595.1 uncultured Myxococcales bacterium
GGGCCCGCGGACGCGCCGATCACCGTCGTCGCGTTCTCCGACTTTCAGTGCCCCTACTGCGCGCGCGGCCACGAGACCATGGAGGTGCTGCGCGAGCGCTACGGCGATCAGATCCGCTTCGTGTTCAAGCACTTCCCACTGCCCGGGCATCCGCGCGGCGCGTTGGCCTCGCGCGGCAGCTTCGCGGCCGCCAAGGCGGGCAAGTTCTGGGACTACCACGACGCGGTGTTCGCCCACGGGGCCCGCTACGACGCCGACGACCTGCTGCAGATCGCCGTCGAGCTGGGCATCGATCCTGCCGAGTTCGAGGCGACGCTGACGAGCGAGGCCAACGACGTGCGGATCGAGCAGGACATCGAGCTCGGCATGCGCCTGGGGGTCAACGGCACGCCGGCCTACTTCATCAACGGGCGGCCGATGGTGGGTGCGAGCCCTGAGATCGACTTTCGCCTGTTGATCTCCGAGGAGCTCGAGCGGGTCGAGCAGGCGCGCGCCAAGGGCATCGCCGCGGCCGACATCTATGGCCACCTGACCGGCGCGAGCGACTGACGAGCCTGGTAAGCTGCGCGCATGATCGGCCAGACCCTCCTGGGCCGCTACACCGTGCAGACCCGGCTCGGCGACGGTGGCATGGGCGTCGTGTATCGAGCCGTCGACCCACACGGGGTCCCGGTCGCGATCAAGCGCCTGCACGCCGAGATCGCCAGCTCACCGGAGCTCGTCGCTCGCTTCGAGCGTGAGGCCCAGGCTCAGTCGATGCTCGCGCACCCCAACATCGCCGGCTTCCACGGCGTCGGGATCACCGACGAGGGGGCGATGTTCTTCGTGATGGAGTTCGTCGAGGGCCACGAGCTCACTCGCGAGATCGAGCAAGGCCGGCTCCCGCCCGCGCGAGCGCTGGCGTTCACTCGCCAGCTGCTCGGCGCGCTGCACCACGCCCACGAGTTCGGGCTGGTTCACCGCGACCTCAAGCCCGAGAACGTCCTGGTCACGCAGACCCGCAGCGGTGACCAGATCAAGATCATCGACTTTGGCCTGGTAAAAATGCTCGGCGACGCGCTCGGGCCCGCGGAGTGGCAACGGCTGACCCGCACGGGCGTGATCTTCGGGACCCCCGGGTACATGGCGCCCGAGCAGATGCTCGAGCGCCCGGTCGATCGCCGCACCGATCTCTATGCGGTCGGGGTCGTGCTCTTCGAGCTGCTGACCGGCCGGCAGCCCTTCGAGCACGAGGAGATCAGCGTGATGTGGCGAAAGCACCTCAACGATCCGGTCCCGCGCTTGGGCGACATCGATCCCGCGCTCGACAACCCGGATCTCGACGCGATCTTGCAGACGCTGCTGGCCAAGCAGCCGGACCAGCGCTTCGACACGGCGCTCGCGGCCCGCCGAGCGCTCGAGAGCGTCTCGCTCCGCTGAGCTATTCGTCGTCCTCGACCACGCCCCGCGCCCACTGACTCGCCAAATAGGGGACCGGTCGGAGGAACTGAATGAAGCCCTGAGGCCTGATGTTCTGGCCCGTGCGGAACGGCCAGAAGGCCACGGCGTCGTCGTCGAGCGCCACCTCGCTGGTCAGCCGGATCCGCACGAGCGGAATCCACTGATCGGGATTTGACCGCGCCGCGATCTCCAGCCGGAACACGACCTCGGCGTTGGCGACGGCGTCTCGGATCTTGGCGTAGCGATCCGCCCCCGAGCCGACGGATTGATTCAACGGCACGACCCGCAGCTGCATGTCCGTCGAGTCGGCCAGCTCGAATTTCGCCATGCCGTAATAGACATTGGCCGTGAAGTCCCGCCGGTTGGTCGTGAGCACCGCGAGAGGTAGCGTCCATACGCTCTTCGAGGTCACCAGCAGCAGGTCTTGCGAGCTGTCTTGGGCCATGTCACCCATGTCGCCAAAATCGGCGGGGAGGTTGAACCGGACCGCAAGACCGAGCAAATCCGGGAGCACGCCTCGGTCGGTGCGAAACAGGCCCGCGGACAACCGGACCAGCGCGTCGCTTTGGGCCAGACCCTGGGCGATCGCATCCAGCGGTGCATCTACGTCCTCGGCGGCCTCTACCTGGGCGCGAAAATAGATTCCTCGCGGATGAAAGACCCTCGCCCCACGGAGCAAGCTGCCCGCCGCGAGCAGCGGCGCAATCGTACCACCCGCCGACAGACCCAGCATTTCGCTGATTCGCTCGGGTCGGCTCAGCGGGACCGTGGTTTTCTTTGGTGAAGCCATGATTCCTCTCGAAAAGCGTGTCGTCGAGGCCGCCGCTCCAGACCGTGCCGGCGCGCGGGTATGCGAGCATGACAAGGCCCGCAGCGCCGACAATGAAACGATGTCTTCGTCGTTGATCTGCCATCAATAGCCGGCGCCTCTCTCGCAGCGGAGGGCGTCATGACTCCGTCGGCAAGAACTCGGCAAACGCGTGGAGCCCCAGCGTCGCCGCCTTGCCGTGATCCAAGGCGAAGCTGGAGCACGAGCCGGTCGCGTGGATGGACAGGCGCGAGGCCGAGGCGTTGTGTTTGAGGTGCTGATACTCGTGCACGCTGCAATAACCCCAGCCGTCCGGCGACAGATCCGAATGTTGGCAGATTCCACAGTGTGGGTGGATCTTGTAGTCGATCTGCCTGAGCACATTGAGCTTATTGCTATCCAAGGTAGTCCCCTCAATTGGAAAAGCCCGCGGAGCGGGCTGAGAATCAGTCTACCGCGAGAGCGAAAATTCCCTACTCGGCTTCTAAAATTCTCCGTACTCAGGAGCCGGATTCTCGAAGCGCGTATGCTTCTTCATGAACGTCAAGTTCACCGACCCAATCGGCCCGTTGCGCTGCTTGCCGATGATGATCTCCGCTTTGTTCTCGACCTCGCGCAGCTTCTCCTCGGGCGCGTCGGCGGGCAGGTACCGCTCCTCGCGGTAGATGAACATGATCACGTCAGCGTCCTGCTCGATCGCGCCCGACTCGCGCAAGTCCGAGAGCTGCGGTCGGTGGTCGGCGCGCGAGTCGACGGCACGGTTGAGCTGCGAGAGCGCGATGACGGGGACCTTGAGCTCCTTGGCCATCGCCTTGAGGCCGCGGCTGATCTCCGAGATCTCCTGCTCGCGCGAGTCGTAGCGGGCCTTGCCGCCGCGCGCGAGCTGGAGGTAGTCGACCATGATCAGGCCGAGCTGCTTGTGGTTCGCGCTCGGGTCGTCGGGGTCGGGATCGGGGAAGATCGTTCGGTCGTCTCGCCAGCGACGCGAGCGGGCGCGCAGCTCGAGGATGCTGGGCGCGGCGCTGTCGTCGATGTAGAGCGGCGCGTTGGAGATGCGATCGGCGGCGGCGATCAGGCCGCGGAAGTCCTGCTCCATCATGCGACCGCCGCGGCGCAGCTGGGCGTAGTCGACCCGGGCCTCGCTACACAGCACGCGCTCGATCAGCTGCGTGGCGCCCATCTCGAGCGAGAAGAAGAGCACCGGGTAACGAGCGGGTCGCTGGTCGGCCGGAGCGTTGGCGTACTTGGGCGGGAGGATGCAGGCGTTCTGGGCGAGGTTGAGCGCGAACGCGGTCTTGCCCATCGAGGGGCGGGCCGCGAGGATGATCAGGTCGCTGGGCTGCAGGCCCGCGGTCATCTCGTCGAGCTGATAGAAGCCGGTCGAGACGCCAGTGATCGGGTCGGTCTGGCGCTGGCGCTCGGTGATGCCCTGGAAGACCTCGAGCATCAGCTCGCGCGAGGACCGGTAGGTGCTCTTGCGGCCGCGCTCGTTGACCTTGAGGATCCGCTGCTCCGCCGTGTCGATGTACGCCTTGGCGTCCTCGACCTCGTTCATGCCCTCTTCGGCGATCTCGCGGGCGGTGACGACGAGGTTGCGGATCTGAGCGGCCTCGAGGATCAGCTCGGCGTGCGACTTGATGTTGTGCGCGGTCGCGAAGCGGTCGAGGCGGGCCAGCCCTTCGATGCCACCGACCAGCTCGAGCTCGCCGGTTCGGCGCAGCTGGGTCTCGAGCGTGATGACGTCGATCGGATCGCCCCGCTCCTCGAGGATCCGCATGGCCCGAAACACGGCCTTGTGCGCGGGAACGTAGAAGTCGTCCTCGCCGATCAGCTCGAGGACTTCACCGAGGACGTCGCGACCGCGCAGAATGATGCCGCCGAGCACGGCGGCTTCGGCTTCCTTGCGGTGCGGGAGGGTGCGGAGTTCGGCCATGGATCCGGAGCAGCCGAGGGACGAGCGTGCGGTCGCAGGGGACCTGGACGACCCTCGGGGGAGAGACGGTGCCGCGACGGGGCTGCGCGGGCAAGGGCTGCAAGCGCACGGAATCCCGGCGAGATCACGCGCAGACGTCTCCGATCCGTCCCGCCCTGCGCCACTACACGCAAACAGCGCACATCTATCGGCGTCGAGCAGGGCGTTGGGTCCGGCGGCCCGCCCGTGATAGGTTCGGCCCCGCATGGCGCGGGTGCCCGAGAAGATCGGCCATTACGAGGTCAAGGGTCTGCTCGGCAAGGGAGCGATGGGCGAGGTGTACGAAGGCCTCGACCCCAACCTCAACCGGCGAGTGGCGCTGAAGGTGCTCGGTCGCAAGCACCAAGAGTCGGTCGAGTTCAAGAACCGGTTCCTGCGCGAGGGCCGAGCGCTGGCGGCGATGAACCACAACAACGTGGTTCAGGTGTACTTCATCGGCGAGTTCGAGGGCCGGCCCTACCTCGCGATGGAGTACCTCGACGGGGACGACATCGGCGGGCTGCTCAAGAAGAACGGGCCGCTGTTCCCGGGCGACGCGGCCGAGGTCGTGCGTCAGGCGGCGGTCGGGTTGCTCGAGGCCAAGCGCGCCGGAGTCGTCCACCGCGACGTCAAGCCCTCCAACCTGGTCGTGACCAAGCAGAGGGACGTCAAGGTCACCGACTTCGGCCTGGCCAAGGCGCTGCAAGAGGATCTGTCGATCACGGCCACCGGCGTGTTCGTCGGCACGCCCGACTACCTCGCGCCCGAGCAGGCGATGGGC
>CBFGLP010000560.1:0-1751 GCA_965649595.1 uncultured Myxococcales bacterium
GCTCGAGCGCGAGCTCGAGGCAGACCCGCGGCAGATCCGAGTAGAAGTGCTGCCGCGCGAGCTGGGCGAGCTCGTCGAGATCGATGTAGTTGCACATCCCGTCCGAGCACAGCAAGAACGCGTCGCCCGGGCTGACATTGACCGTGAGCACGTCGGCCTGGACCTCGCGCTCGAACCCGACCGAGCGCGTGATGATGTGCTTGAGGTCGCTCATCGCGGCCTCCTCTTCGGTCAGCAGCCCGGCCTGGACCTGCTCGTTGAGCCACGAGTGATCGTTGGTCAGCTGGCGAGCGATGCCCGAGCGGAACAGGTAGCAGCGGCTGTCACCGACGTGGACGATGTGCGCCCGATCCTGGTGGAAGAGCATCCCCGTCAGCGTGGTGCCCATCCCGTGCAGGGCGGGCTCGTGCTGCGCGTGATCGAAGATCCGCGCGCTCGCTTCGCTAGCCGCGGCCCCGAGCAGATCGTTGACCGCCGCCGCAGCGATCTCTCGGGGCATGTCCGCGAGGCCTTGCAGCCCTCGCTCGACCACTCGCCCCATGACTTCGACACAGGTGCGGCTAGCGTGTGCTCCGCCAGCATGGCCGCCCATGCCATCCGCGACGAGGTAGAGACCGAGGTCCGAGTTGACGAGGTGCGAGTCCTCGTTGTGGCTCCGGACTCGGCCAACATCGGTGATGGGCCAGGCGCTGAGGCGCATCCGTGGCAAGATAACACGGTATGCAAGGGTGGCTCGGGTTATTGGTCTCTTTAGATGTGCGAGGGCTTACGAGGGCCATGGCGGCCGCTCCTGGGCCGGGCCTGTTCGGAGGATCTCCAGCCGTTACCCTGCGCCCATGACCCTCTCCCTGCGTGCACATCCGTTCCGCCGAGCGCCCGAGGGCCCGCTGCTCTTCGTGGTCATGGATGGCGTCGGCATCGGGTCCGGTGACGAAGGCGACGCGGTCGCGCGGGCCTACACGCCGACGCTCGACTGGTTGCTGGGCCTACCCTCGGCCACTCGCCTGCGTGCGCATGGGACCGCCGTCGGCATGCCGAGCGACGCTGACATGGGCAACAGCGAGGTCGGCCACAACGCGATCGGGGCCGGTCGCGTGTTCGAGCAGGGGGCCGCGCTGGTCGAGCAGGCGATCGCCAGCGGCTCGCTCTTCGAAGGCGAGACCTGGAAGTGGCTGGTCGCGGGCGTGCACGAGTCCGGCGAGCCGATGCACTTCATCGGGCTCTTGTCCGACGGCAACGTCCACTCCCACATCGATCACCTGATCGCGATGCTCCGCCACGCCGCACGAGAAGGTGTGGCCAAGCTGCGCGTGCACGTGCTGACCGACGGCCGCGACGTCCCGGGCCGATCCGCGCTCGGCTACGTCGATCGCCTCGAGCAGGTCCTGGCCGAGCTGCGCGCGAGCGGCTGCGACGCTCGGATCGCCAGCGGCGGCGGGCGGATGCGCGTGACCATGGATCGCTACGAGGCCGACTGGTCGATGGTCGCGCGCGGCTGGGACCTGCACGTGCGCGGGCAGGGGCCCGGGTTTACCAGCGCTCGCGCGGCGCTCGAGACCGCCTACGAGGATCCGAAGATCGACGATCAGTGGCTGCCGGGCTTCGTGATCGTCGACGAGCGCGGCGAGCCGGTCGGGCCGATCCGCGACGGCGCCTCGGTCGTGCTGTTCAACTTCCGCGGCGACCGGGCGATCGAGCTGACTTTGGCGTTCGAGCGCGAGGGGGTCGTCGGCCCGGACGGGCCGAAGGGG
>CBFGLP010000561.1:0-6731 GCA_965649595.1 uncultured Myxococcales bacterium
TCGGCCCGTCCGGGCCGAAGGGCTTCGTGTTGCGCAGCCCCGACGGGGTGAACAGCCTCCGCATTCTCGGGCTCCTCCAGCCTCAGCTCGCGCACCGCTGGGTCGACGGTGCCCCCGACACTGACGCGTTCTTCGTCAACCGTGCGCGCATCGGGCTGCTCGGGAGCGTGCTCAGCAAAGACCTGCAATACATGTTCGTGACCGAGTTCGGCGGCGGAGACCCGAGGCTCCTGTTCCTCAACGTCGACTACACGTTCGTGCGTGACTGGCTCACCGTTCGCGTGGGACAGTTCAAGCGTCCTTTCTCGAGGCCATTCATCACGTTCGCCAGCCAAATGTCGATGATCGATCGCCCCTTGACGGTTGGGCCGAGCGTCTTCGGCGACAACGCGGACATAGGCGTGATGCTGCACAACGGAACCTCGGGCCGGTTCGAATACGCGGTGGGCGTCTTCAACGGCACCGGTCCCGGTGTGGTGCCGGACCAAGTCCATCCCTTGGTCGCGCTGCGGGTTGGGTACAACACCAGCGGCTTGGACCCCTACCGTGAGAGCGACCTCGAAGGTGGAGCGCCGCGCTTCGGCATCGCGGCGGCTGGCCTGGTCGACTTCGACGCGGACGGGGACAACGAGTCGTTCACCAGCGGGCTCGTCGACGTAATGTTCAATGCTTACGGGTTCTCGCTCTTGTCGGCGCTATACGTCGGCTCCCGCCAAGGCGGCTCACGCTGGTCAGACCAACGCTCGAGCGCGATCGGACACTACACCCAGGTCGGCTACGTCATCGCCAAGTGGTTCGAGCCAGTCGTACGCTACTCGTTCCTGCTGCCCTTCAGCGGCGAGGGCAACGATCAGCATGACCTCGCTGGCGGGCTGAACCTGTTCTTTCGCGGTCACGCGTTCAAGTGGCAGAATTTCGTGAGCGTCCGCTTCCAGTCCCGCGACGGGAGTGAAAGGCAAGACGTGCTCCTCCAGTCTCAGATCAGCGTCGCGTTCTAATGCTCCATACATCCGGGCGGTCTCGCGCCCAAGTTGATCGAGGCTGCGAAAGTCGAGCGCGAGCTGGCCTGGAAAAGGACTGATGGAGCGCGAGGGCTTGTTGAAAGGTTCGAGGTGTGTTGATCTATCCCAAGCCCTGTCTCGGCACCGAAGGTCCGTCGGCGACCTGCCTGCTCTCAGCTGATTCATCGAGGTGAGAGACGTGACGCAGCGTTCAGAGCTCCACACCATCGAAGCGCTCCAAAGCGAGAACGAGCAGCTCCGGCGCCGCATCGCCGAGCTCGAAGCTGAGCGCAGGCGCAGCGCCCAGAGCCTCCCATATTTCGAGATCTTCGACAGCTTCCCCATCCCGATCGTCGTCCGTCGCGCGGACGGAGTCGCGGTCGGGGCGAATCGGCTTCATTACCAGGGCACGGGGCTCTCGCCGCAGGACACGGAGCGCCTGCAGCACAACATCCTCGAGGACGAGCAGGCGATCGCGGGCGGCTTCGTGGCGGGGTTCCGGCGAGCGGTCGAGGGCGAGGTCGTGGAGATGCCGCCGGCATTCTACGATCTCTCCCAATCCGGCCTGCCGGGCGCCAACGACCTCGAGCTGTGGATCGACACTCTGTTCTTTCCGGTCGTCGACGAGACCGGGGCGAAGTACGTGATCGAGATGCACCGCGACGTGACCCAGCAGCAGGTCGAGCTCGCGGACCGCCAGGCGGCCGAGGAGGAGAACCGAAGGCTGCAGGATGAGGTGCAGCGCGCCCGGGAGGCCACGCTGCGCGCCCTGTCCACGCCGCTAATCCCGATCGCGGAAGGCGTGTTGGTCATGCCCCTGATCGGCGATGTCGACAAGGACCGAGCCCGCCAGGTGCTCGAGGCTCTCCTCGAAGGCGTCGCCCGAAACCACGCACGCTCGGCGATCCTCGACGTCACCGGCGTCACTGGTGCTGGGCGCGAGATCGCCGACGGGCTGGTCCAGGTCGCCAAGGCGGTGCGCCTGCTCGGTGCCAAGGTGGTGCTCACCGGCATCCAGCCGCAGATGGCCCAGGCCATCGCCGCCATGGGCGAGGACCTCCGGGACTTCGTCGTCTGCGGCACGCTCGAGAGCGGCGTCGCTCACGTGTTGCAGGCGCGCCGAGCTGGCACGCCGCAGGGTTGAAGGCGCTACCCGCTAATCCGCGCCAGCTCGCGCTGCGCGTCGGTCCACAGCTTGTCGGCCATCGGCTTGCGGCTGGCGGTGTACTGCGAGGTATAGGCCGGGATCAGCTCATTGATCAGCCGCTCGAGGATCTTCTTGCGCTCCGGCAGCGAGCCCTGCCTGTGATAAGCAGCGATCGCCTTGTCGATCGGCTCGATCGACTTGCGCTCGGTCGGATCGCTCCCGAAGAGCTTCGGCGTCGTCGAGTACTTGATCCACTCGGCCTCGCTCATCAGCAGCGAGAGCCCACCCTCGTCATCGTCGCGGCGCTGGCGAATCAACCCGAGCACCTGGGTGGATATGGCGTCGAGGTCTAGCGTGGTCCCGTTGAGCTTGTCGAGCTTCTTGTAGAGCTCCAGGCGCTTCTTGAAGTCCATCTGGCTGGTCGGATCTTGCAGGTCGTGAACCACCCGCCACAGCTGGTGCACGTCCTCGATCTTCTTTCCGCGCGCGTAGAGGTCGTCGATCAGCGCCGCGACCGTGACGACGTTCTTCTCGACGACCGGCTGGGTCTTCGGCTGACCCTTGTCGCCGGCGAAGCCGGCCTTCGACGTGACCAGCTCGTAGCCGCCCGCCTCGGTCGCGACGATCTTGCCGATCAGCTCCCACTCGCCGAGCTTCCACTCGACGAAGCGATAGGCCCACAATTGCGTGTCGATGAAGTAGAACAATTGCGCGCGGACCTGGGCTCCGATCGCGGCGCTCAACCCAACCTTCGCGCTCAGCTCGGCCCGCGGCTTGTCCTCGGGCTTGCTCGGCAGGCTGAGCTGGTGCGTGCTGTCGTTCCACAGCACCGTGCCCTTGACCGCGGCCTTGGTCTCGAGCGCGCCCTTGGCCTCGGCGAACAGGCCCGCGGAGACCTCGGCGAGGTAGGGGATGCCCACACCGACGCCAGCCTCGAGCGAGACCGTCGCATTGGCTGCGAAGTTGGCAGCACCGTCGAGAGCCCAAGGGTGCAGGTGCGGAGTGCTCTGGTCCGGCTGTTTTCGCTGCAGGCCCACCGTGAGCCCAGCCCCGAACTCGAGGCTCGGGCGAATGCCGAGCTGGGCGGTCACGGCCGGCGGGACGACGGGCACCTTCGCTGCGACGCTCGGCAGCGGAACCTTGTGGGCAATCTTGCCCGTGATCGCCCCGCGCCCCGTCGTGCCGTCGAACTCGGCCCCGAGACCGAACAAGTGGGCCTTGAACTTGGTGATCTCCTTGCGCAGCTGGCCGACGTCGAGCCCCTGACGGCCGATCACCACGTCCTTGGCGCTGAGGTTGACGACCAGCGCATCGAGCCCGACGGTCTTGATCCAGTCGATGTTGAAGCCCGGCATGATCTCGGTGATCCGCTGCGTGGACAGCTTGCCGGTCTTGGGCTGCGCGTCCTGGCTGGGCGTGCTCGCGTCCTGGCTCTGGGCTTGGTCTTTGTCCTTGTCTTTGTTGCCCTTGTCCTGGTCTTGCTCGCCGTAGGCGTAGACCAGCGAGACCTCTTTGGCCGAGAAGCCGTCCTTGTCGATCACTCCTTGCTTGAGCTCGAAGTGCAGGGTCCCGCCCTGGTGGACCGGGATGTTCAGCCAGATCCGCTCGACCGCCCCTTCAAAACCCTTGGCCGAGCTGTAGCGCAGCGTCGTGCCGGTCGAGGCGAAGTCGAGCGTATCGATCAGCTTGACCTCGAGATCACCGCCGATGCCGATGTCGGTCCCGCCCTGCTTGGACCACTTGGCCCACATCTGCGGATTGCTGAGGAACAGCCGATCTTTTATCAGCGTGAAGGTCTCGGGGACCACGAGCTGGACCGAGCCACCGGCGAAGTTGCCAGCGGTGTCGAGGTCGAGCCCGATCCGCCCGGCGATCTGGTGACCGAACGCGTTGAGCTTGGCGGCGCCACGCACCTGCAGCATCGCGTCGGGCGACTTGTCGCTCGCGCGATAGGTCAGGGTCAGGTCGTTGGCCTCGACCACCTTGCCGAACGCCAGCCGATCGATGGTCAAATGCAGGAAGCGCAGCCCGTCGGGGCCGACTCGGACCTTCTGCAGCGCGATCGGACCGGCCTCGAACAGGCCACCGAGCTTGATCGGCTTCGAGACCAGCGACAGGCTCGTGAACGCCGCCTCCCAGTCGCCGCCATAGGGCACGCGCACGACCAGCTTGTCGGTCCCCATCACGTTGCCGAACACCTTGACGCCGAAGCGGCTGACGATCTGCAGACCGCCCCGCTCGGTGCTCTGCTGCTGCCAACGCGCGATCTCGGGGTTCTCGACCGCCAACCAGAACCAGCCCAGGTTGGCGTCGACGAGCTGGTCTGGAGCGTCGTCCTCGTCCTCGATCGCGCCGACCTCAGCGGCGATCAGCGAGCCGAGCGAGCTCATGCCGGTCGTGCTGACCGCCTCGTAGGCTGACCAGACGGCCTTGTAGATCAACTCGGACGGCTTGCTGAGCGCGCCCAGGAAGTCGATGATCTTGCCGATCTGGGAGACGACGTTGCCCCCTTCAATTAGCAATGTATTGATATGCGATTCCTTGATCGCACCATACATATAGGCATTGGAGAACTTGCGAATGCCCCAACCAATGCCGTAGTTCAGCAAGACCAAGATCGGCTCGGGGATCGAGCTGATGGCGCTCTTGATCCTCTGCAAGACCGCAATATAGGGATTCATGATCGCGAGATAGGAGTCGAGCCCCGTCACGCGAATTCCCTGATCGATCAAATACGTACAGGCGGTCTTGAGCAGCCCGGCGAGGCTCGCCTCCACACCGTGGGCAGCGATCAAGCGCTGCATGTAGGTCCAGACGAAGTCGCCGCTGGCGCTCGCGATGTCGACCGCAACGTTTCGCTGGACAACATCCGAGCCGGACCCGCTCGCTTGGTCGCCAGCGAGCTCGGCGAGCAGGCCCTCGGCCGACTGCCCCTGCACGACCAGCTCGGCGACGGCGTCGGCGTGGCGCTCGTAGAGGTCGCCGAGCTGGCCGACTCCGCCCGCGAGCTGGACCTGGCCGCGCTGCTGGATCACGTGCGCGGCTTCGTGGGCGGCGATGCGCAGGCTCGGCGAGCCATCGAACGCGACGTGCCGACCGATCGCAAACGCGTCTGCGCCGATGTCCCGAGCGCTCGCTCGCGCGGCGTCGTCAGTGTGGGTGACGACCTGCGAGAGATCGAAGCGGCCAAACGAGCGCTGGATGTGCTCGAAGTAAGGCAGTGGCCCGCCCGGCCCGCGGATGCCCTGCAGCGCGGCGCTGCGGATCCGCGCCGGGTCCTCGAACGCCAGCGGCCCGGTCGTGAAGCGCTGGACCGGTGCATCGCCGGAGTCGACGGGCCCGATGCCGTAAGCAGGCGGCAGCAAGCTGATCGCGCCCTCGCCTCGCGGCTCGGTCCGCGGGCGCTGATCGAGCTCGCGGGTCGGCTCCGGGACCTTCGTCGCAGCATCCACTGCGGCGAGTATAGGCTCAGACCCCCAGCAGTTTGCGACCGAAGTATCCGGGCTCCACGTCCCCGCCCGCTCCCCGCTTGCCGCGGGCGTAGTCGCGGAAGAGCTCGTGGATCTCGGGCACCGCCGAGCGCTCTACGCTAGGCCGCGCCCGGGCGGCCTCCAACCACGCACGCACCTTGGGCAGCCCGTCGAGCAGCCCGAGCTCCGGCATCACGGGGTCCATCCAGCCCACCCGCAAGAGCAGCGGGATCGTGGCCGAGTCGACCAGAGAAAACTCGTCCCCCGTATAGAAGGGTCCGACGACGTGCCGCTCGAAGCGCTCGAGCTTGCGGTGCAGCTCGGCGGCATGCTTGCGCACCTCGGCCTCATCGCTGGTGACTTGGACCTTCCACGCGTCGACCAGCGCGAGCGAGGCGAGCTCGATCATCGCTCGCTGCTGAGCCTTGACCAGCGGATCGCGGGGCAGCAGCGATCCCTCGGTCACCTCGTCGAGGTACTCGTTGATCACCGCCGACTCGAACAGCACGGTCTGGCGGCCCCCGTCGTCGGTCACGACCAGCACCGGCACCTTGCCGGTCGGCGAGAGCTCGAGGAACCACGCTGGCTTGGCCGAGAGGTCGATGTACTCGATCTCGTAGGCGATGCCCTTCTCCTCGAGCGTGATCGTCGAGCGCTGGACGAAGGGGCAGAGCTTGAAGGAGATGAGCTTGTAGTGGGGCATGGCGGGTTCGAAGGTGCGCTTCGAGATCGAGCTTATCCTGTTACGGACGCGGTTTTGTTGGCGGGGCCGCGCGCCCCATCGTCGGCCGCGCCGCTCTCTTGCCGGATCTCGGGTTCCCATGCACGATGGCGCCCCGTGCCGCCACTGCGCCACAGCCTGCTCGCGGCCTCGCTCGCCGTGCTGCCGCTGTCTTGCGGACCCGGCCTCGAGCCGCGTCCTGCCAACGCCGCCCCCTCCGACGTCGCCCGCTCGACCACCGCGGTCGCCAGCGCCAGCACGCCCGCGAAGCTCGAGTCGGTGCCGTCCGGTCCGCCGCTGCTGCCCGAGTTCGAGCTGCGGCCCGGCGACGAGGTCGATCCTCACCAGCCGATCGAGGATCCCTCCAACGAGGCGCTCGACTACTTCAACCG
>CBFGLP010000562.1:0-20204 GCA_965649595.1 uncultured Myxococcales bacterium
GCGCTCGGCGACCCGATCACGATCGAGCTCGACACCGGCGAGGGTTCCAGCAAGGTCTTCTCTGGCGAGGTCGAAGGCGTCGATCGTCGCGCGACCTCGCTGTGGATCCACGGCCGCGACGCGCTCGCCAAGCTCGCGCGGACGGAGGTCGAGGCGGTCTACGAGGAGACCGCGGCCGGCGAGATCGTCAAGGAGCTGATCAGCAAGGCCGGCGCCGACGCGGGCGAGGTCGACGACGGTCCGACCTTTCCCAGCTACGTCGTGCATCGGGGGCCGCGAGCGCTCCGCCACGCGCAAAAGCTCGCCGAGCTGATCGGCGCCGAGCTGCGCACCGACGGCGAAGGCAAGGTCCACTTCCAAAAGCCCAGCGAGGGCGGCTCGGCCGATCACCGGCTGGTCTGGGGCGAGGATCTGATCAGCCTCTCGCTCGAGCGGGCGGCCGCGCAGATCGACTCGTTCGTGGTCTGGGGCGAGGGCGCGGCGGGCAGTCAGGGCACCGACAAGAGCCACTGGTTGCCGAGCGATCTCTCGGGCGTGACCGGCAAGGCCAAGGTCCAGCCGGGTGCGAGCGCAGGTCAGGCCGGCAGCGTCTCACCGGGCAGCGATGGGCCGCTCGTGCGCACGGTCTTCGATGGCTCGGTCCGCTCGGCCTCGGTCGCCGACGAGCTCGCGCAGGCCCAGGCGCTCCGCGTCGCGCTGCGACCGGTGATCGGTCACGCGCTCGCGCTCGGTCGGCCCGAGATCCAGGCCGGCGAGTGGGTCGAGCTGGCCGACATCCCGGCCGGCGACGGAGCGACCCAACCGATGACCTTGCGGGTGCTCCGGGTCGTTCACCAATTCGCGATCGGCCGCGGTCTGCTGACGAGGCTGGAGTTCTGAGGCGGTCATGAGCGTGCGTCTAGGCGATATCGAGCTGACGCGGCTGCAGGCCGTCGAGGTCGACGAGGGCCGCAACCTGGTCGAGCACCGCTTGCCGGGCGGCTCGGGCAGCGTGTTCCAAGACCTCGGCCGCGGAGCGATCCGCTTGATCATGCGCGGGCTCTTGCTCGGTGAAGAGGCGCTGCAGGAGATCGAGACGCTCCGCTCGGCGCACGCCGAGGCCACGGCCTTGCAGTTCTCGGCCGACATCGCGGCCGGCTCGGATTTGACCGACGTCATCATCGAGGACTTTCAGGTCCACCAGGTCCCCGGCTACACGTTCCGCTATGAGTTCGAGCTGAAGATCCGCGAGTGGACCGAGCCGCCGGCGCCGGCCGGGGCCGGCAACGCGGCGGTCGATCAAGAGGTCGCCGCCGACGCGGCGAGCTGGAACGAGGACGCGCTCGCGCTCGGCGGGGCGCTCGACGATCCGGGCGGCCTCGCGGGCCTGCTCGGTGACGCCGGTGAGCTGCTGTCCCGCGTCAACATCGGCGAGCTCGCCCAGGCGGTGATCGGAGCGATCGGTGGCTTGGACCCGTCCGACTTCGCCCACCTGGTCTCGGCGATCACCGGCATCGACTCCGAGAAATTGATCGGCCTGATCGACGCGCTGGCCGAGGCCGACAGCCTCGCCGACGTGTTCGAGATTCTCGCGGGCTCGGGCCTCGAGGTGCTCGAGGAGCTGACCGGCATCGATCTCCCCGACGCGTCCAATCTGGTCACGGCGTTCCTCGGCGGGCCCGAGTTCCTCGACAAGCTCGACAAGGTCCGGCAGGCCGCGGCCGCGCTGCTCGACGAGATCAAGGGCTTCGATCCGCTGGCCGCCGCCCAGCCGCTCGCCGGAGGTCCGCAATGAGCTCGCTGAGCAGCATCGTCGACAAGACCACCGGCTTGGTCGCGAGCATCAACGATCTGCTCGCGAGCGACACCGTGCAGGCGCTGCCCGGGGTCGCGGCCGACCTCGGCATCGAGGAGACCTTCAACGAGGGCGTGTCGCTGCTCGCCTCGCTGCTCGCCGAGCTCAACAGCCAGCTCGGCCGGCTCGACGACGCGATCATTCACCTCGACGCGTTCGGCGGGTTGCTCGGCCTGCTCGAGCCCCTGGTCGGCGCGCTCGGCCGGATGGTCGGCGACACCGGCAACGAGCTGGCCAGCTACGGGCTCGGCGGCGTCGTCTCGGTCACCGGACCGATCAGCACCGGCTTCTCCTACGCCGAGCAGGCGCTGGCGATCGCCAGCAACATCGTGATCGACGCCGACAGCTTCACCCAGCTGCGCAACGAGCTGAGCGAGCTGGTGACCACCGTCGAGGCCCTGCGCACGGACGCGGGCGGAGGAGGAGGGGGGCCATGAGCACGTCCGAGACCGCCGAGGGCATGTTCCCGCAGCTGCTCGCGGGCATCCGCGAGTTCCGAGCTCGCGTCGAGGGCACCGACGCCGCGACCAATGGCGACTACCGCCAGCGAATGCTGCAAGTCGCCGGCGAGACCGGGCTGATCCCCGACGTGATCCGCTACGTGCTCGAGGCCCTACGCGACATCTTGAAGTGGATCTACGAGGCGGTCGGCACGATCGATCGCTTCATCGGTCCCGCTGACGCGATCGTGGCGTTGATCGAGGCGCTCGGCCAGGGCCTCGCCGCGCTTGGCCAGGCGCTCTCGACCGAAGTCCCGCCCGCGCTGACCGGCAAGGTCGGACCGGTGACCGACGGGCTCGTGCAGGTCGGTCAGGTGCTCGGCAACGTCGGCGAGATCGAGCTGCCCAACATCATCCCGAGCCCACAGACGCTCGCGGCGATCCAGGTCGAGACACGCGCGCTGCTCGGCACGCTCGTCGATCCGCAGGCCGACCCGGCGAACGGCTCGCTCGTCGAGCTGCTCGCCGCGCTGGCGGCCTGATTATCGAGTTCTTTTCCGCCTCTCATAGCACCCATCGATTCCAACAACCGGACCCAGTCCAACGAGTGAGTCGGCCGCCCTGCGGCCAACGAGGAGACCTAGTCATGCCCGAGACCCCGCCGAGTACTACCGACGGTAACCCCTTTTCGCTGCTCGCCTACGTGCTCTTCAAGGTGCGCCACGCCCTCGAGGATCGCGAACAGGCCGGACGTCCAGCCCGGTGGATCCGCATCGCTCGCGGTGCGCAATACAAAGAAGAGACGCTCGGCTCGATCGTCGGCGGAGCGGTCAACGGCATGGCCGAGACGCTCTCGTACATGGCCGAGCTGACGCTCGACCTCGAGGAGCTGCTCTACCAGACCGACGCGGCCAAGGCGATGGCCGAGGTGATGCTCAAGCTGATCCAAGCCGCGACCGACCAGAACTTCAAGGACGGCATCGAGACGCTGGTCGGGGCAACCGCGCTCGCGGAGCTCAGCCCGGCGATGACCGCGATCAACACTGCGGCGGGCGAGGTCGAGAAGTACCTCGAGTACATCCCCGAGCCCGAGGACGTGCGCGGGCTCGGCCACGAGCTCTACCGGATGCTCTGCATCACGCAGAAGCAATTCCCGCGCAAGGCGGCCGACAACGCGATCGATCCGGTCGCGCCCGACCTGCTCGGTGTCGACCACGTCGTCGCCGACGACACTGGCAAGGTCCGGCTCTGCGCGTGGGCTTATGCGCACGGCGTGACCACGCGGGGCATCGGCGCCAACGAGGCCAACGAGAAGGAGCTGTTCTGCCTCGCGTCGCGCCGTCTGTTCGCGACCGCGGCCAACAGCGACTTGCCGCAGCGGGCCACGATGAACTGGGTCGACGGCGAGGACAAGGTCGTCGTCTATGACTTCGACTTCAACTCGGCCGACAACGCCAAGAAGGCCAAGGACATCGCCGAGCTGGTCGACCTGCTCAAGAAGCACGGCTACGACGCGCCGGTGATGTCGCCGACCGAGGACAACATCGAGGCCACGATCCGCGAGAACTTGATGAAGTTCCAGGCGATCAACGAGCTGCCGGTCACCGGGGAGATCGACAACGACACGATCAACCGGCTGATGAACCTCGACTTCAAGCGCAAGAACCTCAAGCGCGCGAAGCCCTTCGATCCGGCGTTCCAGTTCCCCTGGGGCCCGGCGCCCAACCCCACGCCCAAGCCGATCTCGGGCTCGCTGCTGCTGGTCAATCCGAGCGCCGACGAGTTCACCGACGAGGGGCTGTCGCTGACCAACCGGACCCCGCACCCCTACTACGTCGTTCCGCTCTCGCCAGCGAACGTGCTGCCGCCGAACAAGGACAACTGGCCCAAGAAGCAGGGCTGGGTCAGCGATCCGAGCACCAACACGCGCGGGTTCGTGGCGCTGCGCTCTCGTGCGCGCCAGCTCGACGATGGCATCCCCGGCCGGTTCCTCGGCGGGCGCTTCTCGGAAGGCGAGGCCGCGCACGGCTCGTTCTTCTTCGCGGCGCGGCACGTCGAGCCGTGGAAGGACGCGCGCCAGGGAGCGCCCGGCCCCGACGCGCTCTTCGACGCCAACCAGCCGACCCCCGGCAGCACGTCGCGGATGTACCAGTGGATCCCGCTGCCGACCTGGCTCGACCAGTCGAACAACACCAACAAGCCCGACGGCGCGGCCAACTGGGAGCTCTACGTGCAGGCCTCGGTGCTGCAGCGCTCGCTGTTCACCGATCGTGGCGGCAGCGGGTTCCCCGACCGCGGACTGATCCGGGTCGAGGCCTACGGCGCCGACGCCTTCACCAGCACGATCAGCGTCCGTGACTTCAGCAAGGTCAAGGCCAGCATTGGCACCGACCTGTTCCCGGATCACGCGACCACGACCGCCGCGATGCAGCTAGACGAGGTCGATCGCAAGCGCCACTGGACCTACCGGGTCACCCCGCCGCTGCTGGTGCCCGCCGACACGACCGCGATCTGCCTGGTCGCGGAGGGCGTCCACCAGAGCGCGTACGACATCGACGCGTACTTCGACGACTTCAAGCTCACCTACTTCTGGAAGAAGATTTGAGGTCCGGCGGGCCTCGCCCGCCGGCCCTCGAACCTGCTTCTGCTGGGCTTGATGGAGGCCATTCGGATGGCCTCCCCCAGGCGGGCAAAGCCCGCCTGGGACCCCTCCCGTCCGGTCGCCTTCGGCTCCTGCTCCGCTCCGGACGTCTCATCGCCGCTTTTCCCACCCTCTATCGAGTCATGACCGACCTCGTCGACATCATCCGCGCGATCGTCCGCGACGAGCTGAAGACCATGCGCTTCGGCGACATTGGCGTGGTCACCTCGGTGTTTCCCCACGCGGACGGCGACACCCACAATCACGAGTGCAGCGTGAAATTGCGCGAGTCGGACCTCGAGCTGCGCAAGGTCCCGATCGCGACTCCACATATTGGTATGGTCAGCGCCCCGCGGGTCGACGATCTCGTGCTGGTCAGCTATGTCGGGGGCGACCCCAACCGGCCGATCGTGATCGGGCGGCTGTATTCGGATTCGGCGAATCCGCCGATCCACGAAGAGAACGAGTTCGTGCTCGAGGCCCCCTACGCGGACGAGACCTCGATCAAGATCGACAAAGAGCAATCTGTGATCGTGACGACCGGGAAGAACGTGCTCACGATTGAAAAAGACGGCAACATCACGGTCGCCGGCGAGGCCGACATCGAGATCAAAGTCGCTGGAAACGTCATGCTCGAATGTGCGGATTGCACGATCGACGCGTCCGGCGAGATCAACCTCGGGACCGGCGGAGATCCGGTTATCACCGAGGGTAGCCACAAGTGCTATTACACCGGGGCGCCGCTGGTCGGCGCGCCCAAGGTCAAGGCCAAGGGAGGCTGACATGCCGGTACCGAGCGCTTCGCAGATCGAGTCGCTGGGCAAGTCGGCCGTGCAAGGGGCCGGGCTCGAAGGCGACGACGCGCCCAAGCTGGCCACCGCAATGGGTGAGCTGTTCTCCCAGGTGTTGAACATGTTCTCCTCGATGACGCAGGTGCTGCCGGGCATGCCCGCGGTCGTCGACCCGGTCTCGAGCTCGGGCGCGACGGCTGGTCCGGGTATGTTGCTACCCCCGCCAGCGGGCGGGCCGGGGGCGTCGCAGATCGAGGGGCTAGCCAATAGTGCGCTTCGCAATGCCGGCCTCGAGGGCGAGAACATCCCCGATCTCGCGAAAGCGCTGGGATCGGCATGCGAAATTGGGCTGACTTTATTTTGTGCGCAGGTCATGGTTGCACCGGGAATTCCGGTCGCTGGATTCGTGACCAGCGCCCCGGGGAGGTTGATGTAATGCCAGCACCGCAAAAAGGCGCGCTCGAGCCGATCGTGCTCGGGCTGCTGCAGGCAAACAACCTCAAAGGGGAGAACGCCCCAGACCTCGCCTCGGCGATCGCGGAGACGCTCGCCGGTGCCCTCGATCAATTCGCCCAAATGGCCCAAGTCGCCCCAGGAATCGCCTGCACGCCCGCGGCCACGGCCGCGCCCGGGAGGTTGATGTGAGCCGCCGAGAGCACGCCGATCTGCTGGTCGAGTTCCGCGACGACGGGCTGATCGATCTCGCGTTGTCGGCCCGAGATCTCACGATCACGCAGGGCCGCGACAACCTGGTCCAGGCGCTCAAGCTGCGCCTGCTAACCGCGCGCGGCGAGCTTGGCCGGCTCGGGCACCCGCGCTATGGCAGCAGGGTTCACGAGCTGATCGGTGAGCCGCTGACCAGGCCTAACCTCGAGCTCCTGCGCCGCTACGTGCGGGCAGCGATCCTCTCCGATCCGCGGGTCGCGAAGATCGTCAAGCTCGAGATCACCCCGCTTCGTAACGACCCCAACGCGGTCGACGTGTACGCGATCGTCGAGCCCGATCCGCGCAAGCTGGTTGGCCCTGCGCTCGAGTTTGGAGTGGTCCTCGATGTCGGCTGAGCGTCCCTTCCTCAAGAAGAACTTCGCGGGCATCGTCGATGACACGCTCGCGAGCCTGCGCTCCGGCGTCGGCGGCCGCGTGGTGCTCGACGACGGGACCGAGGGCTCGGTCCTGCGGACCTTGGTCGAGGCGTTCAGCCGCGAGCTGGCGGTCTGCTACGAGCAGCTCGACGCGGTCTACATGGCTGGCTACCTCGACACCGCCAGCGGGGCCGCGCTCGAGCGGGTCGTCGAGCTGCTCGGCGTGCAGCGCCACCAGGCCGGCTGGCTCGAGGGCGACGTGGTGTTCTCCCGCGCGACGCCGGCCAGCTCGAACATCGAGATCCCGGCGGGCACCTTGGTCGCGGGCAAGGGCGTGCAGGCGTTCGAGACCCTGGCTCCGGCCAAGCTGCTCGAGGGCGAGAGCTCGGTCCGCGTGCCGGTCCGCTCGCTCGTGCCCGAGGGAGATCCGGTCGATCCGGGCAAGCTCTCGCTGCTCAAGCGGCCGATCCCGGGCGTCGAGCGAGTTACGAACCCGGGCCTCTTGCTGCCGCGGCGCGAGCCCGAGAGCGACGATGACCTGCGGACCCGCGCCCGCAATGCGATCCGCGGCGGACGGACGGCGACGATCTCGGCGATCGAGCGGGCCGTGCTCGCGCTCGGCATCGTCGAGGTGTCGGTGTTCGAGGACCCCGAGCGAGCGGGCCTCGTCAACGTGGTGATCGGCGATCTCGACCTGACCCAGGCCGAGCTCGATCAGGCCGCGGCCGCGGTCGAGGAGGTGCGACCGGTCGGCGTGCGGGTCAACGCGTTCCCGGCTCGGCCCGTGTGGATCCGCGTCCGCGCGACGGTCGTGCTCGACGAGGACCTCGACAACGCTGCGAAGGCGAGCGTCCGCGCTCAGCTCGAGCAGAGCGTCGCCGGCTTGTTCGACAACCTCTCGACCAACGAGACCGCGCGCTGGAACAAGATCCGCAACCTGCTCGCCGCGCACGAGCAGGTCGCCGAGGTGTTGGCGCCCACCCGCCAACCCACGCAGGACGAGCAAGCCGAGCAAGCCAGCGACGCGCCGGTCCCGACCTGGCCGCTGCACGCGATCTACAAGCAGTCGGGCGAGCTCGAGAGCACCACGCCCAACGGCGAGCCGCGCCTGCTCGGCCAGGAGAAGTCGCCGGTCGGGGTGTTCATCGCGGCCGACGAGCGGGCGCGCCTGCTGGCGGTCGAGATCGATCTGCAGTCGCCCGAGCTGCCGGTCTGGATCGATGTCGACGGCGTGCTCACGGCCGGCAAGGACAAGGCCCAGAGCGAGGCCAAGCTGAAGGAAGTCCTGCTCAACATCCTGCCGACCAACACCGCGCTGGCCAACCCGCTCTCGTTCACCTGGGACGAGCTGATCACGCAGATCGGCGATCAGCTGGCGCTGGCCAACAACCCGCAGGTCGGCGTCGAGCTGCCGACGCTGCGCTTCGTGGTCCTGCACGACCGCGACGGCCGGGTCGTCACGGTCGCCAACAACGCCAGCGAAGAGATCAACTTCATCACCCGCGAGCGGCTCGAGATCCGCTCGCTGACGCTGACCAGCGCGAGCTGAACGAACCATGGCCGTCGAGGATCGCACCCGCCACGATCGCCTGCGTTCGCTGCTGCCGCGCAGCTTCGCGACCGAGCCCGAGACCAGCGCGCTCGGGACGGTCGTCGAGGTGCTCGCCGATCTGCTGCGCGAGAGCGACGGCGTGGTCGAGCGAGCGCTGCGAGACAAGTGGCTGCGCACGGCCTCGGGTCCGCGGGCCCTCGACGCGCAGGTCAGCGTGACGCCGCCGGCGGGCTGGCTGAGCGGGGCCGATCTGCCCAAGCCGATCCGCGACGCGCTGCAAGCCGACGCGACGCTGCTCGGCGTCGAGATCGGCGAGCTGCTCGGGCATCCGGCCGTCGGGGTGCGAGCGCTGCTCGGGCAGTTCGATCCCCCGCTCGACAAGGACAAGCTCGGGCCGCTCGCCAGCACGGTCGACGAGCTGCTGACTCGACTCGCGCCGCTCGGGCTTCCGCTCGGCGGGTTGGTCCCGGACGTCAGCAAGATCAAGCCACAGGTCGCCGAGCGGACCACGTTCGCGGGCGCGCGGCAGATCTGGGTCCGCTGGGCGTTCGGTGGCGAGGCGCTCGAGGTCGCGGTGCTGCTCGGCAGCGATCCGGCGATCGTGTTGGTCCGCGGACCCGCCGACGCCCGCAGCTATCGCAGCGCCGTCGATCGGCTCTACGCGAGCCTCGACTTTCCGCTGCCGCTCGAGCTGCTCGGCGCGGCGCTGGATCTCCGCCGCCAGCCCTGGGAGCACGACCACGAGGCCTATCGAAGCCGCGTGCGGATCTTGGCGCCGCTGCTGACCGAGGGCCTCGCGACGCCGCGTGTGATCTTGGCCTTCGGCCTGACCTCGCTCGGCGCCGAGCCCTGCCCGATCCTCGACAAGACCGATCCACAGTCGACGCGTGGGTTCGGCGTGCCGCCGCGCGCCCTCGATCGCTGCCGCGTGTGTCGGGGCGGCAAGCGGCCGGCGCCCGGCTCGGTCTGCCCGCAACGCGAGCGAGCGATCATGGACGCGACGGTCACCGACACGCCGCGGCTGCGGGCTCGGCTGACCCGCAGCAGCCTCGATCCGGCCACGACCCTCGACGCGAGCGATGCCGGGCAAGCCGGCAAGATCCGGATTCGCAACGACAGCTTGTTCGCGGCCCGGCCGGAGATCGTGCTGCGCTTGCCGCTCGAGGCGGGCCCAGGGGAGAAGCTGGTGCCGAGCTTCCGCAGCCTCACGACTGGCGAGGAGGTCGTGCTGCCGGTGATCATGACGGCCGGCGACGAGCTGCGCGTGCGTCCGAGCAGCCCGCACGATCCAGCCACGCCGAACCACCTGCAGGTGTGGGTCGATCTGCCGCTCGGCGAGGCGGCGCTGCCTGGCCGCACCTGGGTCCGCAACGACGAGACGCCCGATCAGGAGACCGAGGCACCCAACCCGCTCTTCGCTTCGGGCCCGCGCTTCGATCAGGCTCGCTTCGCGAGCGTCTCGGATCAGGCGGCGTTCGACGAGGGGCACTGGGACGAGGCGTTCTGGGACGAGCCGCTCGCCGACGGGGTCACCAACGCCTACCACTTCGCGGGTGCCTCGCGCGAGGCCGCGACGCCCAAGCTGGTCCCGGGCGACAACGTCTGGATCTTCCGGCCGCTCGGCGGCGCCCAGCTGGCGGCGCTGCTCGGTGACTACGAGGGCCTGACCTTCGCCGAGCTGCCTGGCTTCGACCAGCTCGAAGATCCCAACTTCCCGCCCAGCACCGCGACGGTCTCGATCGAGCTGCGCTGGTGGACGCGCTCGCCGGCTCGGTTTCGCTTGCGCGTGCCTCGGACACCCGCCGTCGAGCAGGCGCTCGCGGCCGGGGCCGCCGACTACTTGCGACGGATGATCGATCGGGTCCGTCCGGCCGGCGTCCACCCGATCCTCGACTTCTCGATCGGGCCGTTCCGCGACTTTGTCGATCCGAGTGATCGGTTCAGCGCGCTGGCGCTGCGAAGCGTCGATCCGGTCGAGCCCCAAGACCAGCTCGCGCTCGGGACCGTCAACGTCGAGCCGCTCGACCCGAGCGACGAGTTCGGCTTCATCGGCATCTTCGACGTCACGCACTTCACGATCAGCCGCTTTGGTCCCAAGTACGTGCTGCCCGGCCAGCTCGACCAGACCGAGTTCGAGTGGAGCACCTTCAACGACTTCGGACCGCCCGAGGCCGGCGAATTCAACACCACCTTTTACGACCACGCCCTGCTCACCGACCTGCTGCCCGGCGACTCCGAAGGCTGAGTGTGGGACGAGTACGTGCTCGATTGAGCCACCTGAGTCAGCCGCCCGCGGCTGAGCCAACTGAGTCAGCCACCCGCGGCTGAGTGAGCGACGAGGAGACACGATCATGCGCGAAGTTCAAACCCCGACCGGCCGCCTCCACCTGGTCCTGTCCGACCCTCATACCGGCAAGATCGTCGAGGACCGCTGGGTCAATAACCTGGTCACCAGCAAGGGCCGCGAGCTGCTCGGCCAGCTGCTCACCGGCATCGCGCCGGGCATCGAGCGGGTTCAGCTGGTCGTCGGTGGCTACCTCGAGGGCGAGGTTCAGCCCAACCCTTATCCACCTGCGGCCCCGGGCGACGTCGGGCTGCACAACCAGCTGCGGCGGGTCGACACGGTGTTCGAGAGCACCGCGTTCTTGCCCGCGACCGAGACCGAGCCGCCGCGCTTCGTCGTGGCGATCAGCGCCGTGATGCCGGCCAAGGCTGACGACGACAAGCTGCTCTTGCGCGAGGCCGGCTTGGTCATGGCCAAGGAGAGCGAGCAACCCGAGCCGGCCGAGAACGATCCGCTGGCCGCTCACGAGGTTCTCTACAACCGGGTCGTATTCGACACCGTCACCAAGGATCCACAACTGCAGGTCTCGCTGACCTGGGAGATCAAACTCTGATGCCCGAGCCATACATTTCCAAAAACCCCAACGACCTGATCCGCGCCGCCGATTGGAACGCGATCCAGGTCTCGGCACGCACCGACATCGAGACGCACGACCACAGCGGCGGGGCCAAGGGTGTGCAGATCGGGACGTCGGGGATCGCTGACGGAGCCGTGACCGGAGCGAAGATCGCCGCCGGCACGATCACCGCCGACAAGCTCGATCCCGACCTCGAGCTCGGTGGCACGGTCGACGACCTCTCGATCACGACCGCCAAGCTGGCCCAGGGAGCCGTGACCGGGGACAAGCTCGCGAACGGGGTCGTTAGCACGGAGAAGCTGACCAACGGGGCCGTGACTGGGGAGAAGCTCGCCGCCGGGCTCGCGATCTCGCCTTCGACCCTGATGGTGAGCAACTCGATCGAGCTGCGCCAAGAGCAGGTCCAGGTCAGCTACGACGAGGTCGGGTTCGACTGGCACTGGCAGCTGCACCGCAAGACCGAGGAGCCGCAGATCGTCGGCGTCCCGTTCGTCGAGGACTACTCGTTCGGTGAGCACCTCACCATGCTCAAGCAGGAGCTCTTCGCGATGCCGGAGGCGCACTGGCCGGTGATCCGGGTGGTCTCGGATCGCTTGGACCCCGAGCTGATCCGGACCTTCGGCGGCGCCGACAATGCCTGGTACGACTTGAAGCTCGGCGACTCGGACGAGGTCCGCTCGCTGCTTCGGTGGACGCAGATCTCCGAGCTCGAGTGGAACGCCGCGATCGACTCTGCGCTGAAGATCATCGACTACTGCTACAGCTACTACCTCTCCGACGGCTTCCCCTACCCGAACCTCCTGCTCGCGATTGCCCGCTACGGGTACGCCAGCTTCCTCAACTGGATCGACACGGGCATGGTCTGGAGCCTGCTGGAGCAGCTGACCTTCACGTACTACGGGCAGGCGTTCGAGGAGATCCTCGCGGGCCTCATGCGTCCGCTCGGCACGATCGAGACCGGCGACCTGCACCCGATCCCGCCAGTGCTCGAGCTGCCGGAGTCGGAGAGCTTCGGTCGGGCGTGGTTCGAGGTCGAGGCCGAGGCGACCATCCGTACGCGGAACTTGGTGATGCTCGGGATCGGCACCGTCGAGATGCCGCCTCCGCCCGGTCACTGGGTATCGGTCGCCTCGCGGACCATCCAGCACCCCCAACCCTTCTATCCTGCCCAGCGCGTCCGCTTGCGTCGGCGCATGAATCAGTTCAGCGATCCGCGTCGA
Organism: uncultured Myxococcales bacterium; assembly: GCA_965649595.1. Taxonomy (GTDB): domain Bacteria; phylum Myxococcota_A; class Polyangia; order Nannocystales; family Nannocystaceae; genus Plesiocystis. Next base: position 12,482 of record CBFGLP010000562.1, read on the forward strand.
GCACGGTTGTGGGGCGTGGCGCTGCCGATCTTCGCCAACCCGCAGCCCGACGCGCTGCTGGCCCTGAGCATGCGGGCGCGGACGATCGGCCCGATGCAGTCGCCGACCAAGTACGTCGACTTCAGCACGATCCAGCAGCTCGAGCTGCCAGCTCAGCTGATCATGCTCGAGCCACCGGGCCAAGCCCAGTGGGTGCATGACTTCACCAACGGCATGTGGCCGCTCAAGCCCTGAACCGAACGCGTAACCAGCCATGCAAGTCGAGCTCGAGGGCAAGTACCCGAACAGCAACCCGCCTCGCGTCCTGCTCGAGGGCGAGGGGCGGACGCTGTCGATCACCCTCGACGCCGACGAGGAGCTGGTCGAGGCCACGCTGACGCTGGTGCAGGCGCTCGGCGGCAACCCGAGCTTCTCGGCGCCGACGATCGCGACCGACAAGGGCGCTGCGCTGGCTGCCATCACCTGGATCAGCGCCGACTGGGGCTCGACCCGCACGCTCGCCAAGCTCGCCATCGGCACGATCACCGCCGCCAACGCGATGCGCCTGCGCCTGCAGATCGCTCGCGGCGGCAGCCAGTGGTACGCGCCGCCGGGGCCGAGCTCGTTCGTGGTCCCGGCCGGATCCCTCCCCTTCGAGGCGACGCTACCGGACACCGTCGCGGATCGGGTGATGCTCGAGCTCATCCGCAACGACGGCGTGTTCGAGCCGGTCACGGTCTCGGCCAACCCGACCTTCACGTTCGGGACCCGGGCCCGCGACATCACGATCGAGGTCCAGAACAAGCGCCAAGTGTTCTTCCTCGCCGGCGAGCCCGAGGGAGCGGTCGTGGTGCCGGATCTGCTCGGGGCGCTGCGCGAGCAGAAGGTCGGGCTCAGCGGACCGACGACGATCGTGCTCGTGATCAAGGCTGGCGCGGCTGGTGAGCTCGGCGTCCAGACCAGCCTGATCGTCGACAAGATCCTTTCCAGCTTCGTCGAGCCGCAGCCAGGGCCGAGCGCAGCGCTCTCGCTGAGCTGGGCGGGCGAGGCCGAGGCGGTGCTGTTTCGGCGAGCGACCAAGGGCTCGGATCGAGCGCGGGTGCAGGGCATCGAGCTCACGCTCACCCACGAGCCCGTGCGCGAGAAGCTGATCTTGCAGCCCAACCCGGCCTTGCTCGGTGAGGCGGTCGGCGAGCTCTTGCGCTCGCAAGTCGAGAGCGCGCAACGCTTCACGCTGGCTGGACCCGAGCGCTTGATCGGCGCGTCGATCTGGGCGCGGCCCTTGTCGGCGCTGGTCAAGGGCAGCGCGACGCTCTACGCCGACGAAGCCGGCGTGCCCGCGAGCACGCCGCTGGCCCAGGCGAGCTTCGAGCTCGACGATCAAGAGTTCTTTCGCACCGGCCCACGCTGGGTCGAGCTCGAGCTCGCTGCGCCCGTCGACGTGCCCGCGGGATCGCTGTGGTTGAGCGTCACCTGCGAGACCGGCGAGCTCGGATGGATCGTCGGTCACCCGCGCCCCGCCGTGATCGGTGATCTCCGCCAGCGTCGCAACGGCGGCGCCTGGCTCAGCCGCGGCGAGCAGGATCCCGATGGTTGGGCGCTGCTGCGCGTGCGAGCGGCCGAGCAAGGCGAGCTGCCGATGCCGAGCGCCGAGCTGATCATGCGCGACCGAGCCGGTGGTGGTGGACCGCAGATCGTCCCGCTGAGCTTCGACGCGAGCGGCAAGGCCAGCTGGATCCCCGCGAACCCGACCGACGCGGACGCGGCCGGACAGGTGGTCGTGCGCGTGCGCTCGAGCGTGCCGACGACCGTCAGCTTGTCCGCTTTGAAGCTGCGCTGGCGACCCGTCGCTCCGGGGCTGATGGACGCCGACGAAGCGCTCGAGCCGATCGAGCTGATCGAGCTCGGCGCGTAACTCCTTCCCGTTCAACTCGCCATGCTGCAAGCGCTCGAAGCCCACCTGCTCACCGCCGTCGACGCGGCGCTCCCCGCCGAGGTCACCACGGTCGCCGGGCCTTGGCAGCCGACCGGTACGGGCGCGGTGGTCGTGCATGCGCGGACGCTGACCCTAAAGCCGCCCGGCGAGGATCCGCCGACCGACGACGCCGCGCACGGGCTAGCGATCGTCGACTGGCCGAGCGACGGCAACACGCTCGACTTCGAGATCCCGAACGACCAGACCGGCGAGCTGCTCGAGGTCGAATCACCGCCGGGCTTCACCGTGCGGCGTGGCGACGCGTGGCAGCTCGATGATCGAACGATCCGCTTCTACATGGCGCCCGCCAGCGGTGCTCCCGGCGTGCGAGCGCGGCTGCGAGGCGCCCCGGCGAAGGGCTACAAGCGACGCAAGCCCTGCCGCGTCGAGCTCTCGATCTCCGCGTGGGCTGACTCGATGGCGACCGCCGATCAGCGCCTCGACGCCGCCTTGCAGACCACGTTGAAGGAGCTGATCCAGCTGCCGAACCTCGAGGCCGGAGCGGTCGCGGGCGTGCAGGTGTGGATGCGGATCCTGCAGGCCCGCGCGTGGCTGCTGAGCATCGAGCGGCGCGTCGATCCCGAGTCCGATCTGTTCGAGGCTCGCGCGACGCTGGAGCTGCGCGGTGATCTCGATCTGCTGGTCGCCGTCGGCACGCCGGATCCGGTCGGTGTGATCGAGAAGCTCGCCGGCGCGATGAAGATCAACCGCGCGAACGGTCAGCCGATGCTGCCCGAGGCGTTCGAGGTCACCGGGCAATCGAACGAGTAGCCGGCTGGTTGACGGCCGATCGTGCCGTGCCGAGCATCACTGCGGACAATTCCCCTCGCAGGCAAGCCGTTCAGGTTGTCGCAGCCGTCGTGGCCCATGGGCATGGCCGCCGCGATCCAGGCATCAGCGACTGGTCGAGCTGCGGATTGTCCACGAAGGTGGCGAACTCGACCGCGAGCTGCGTCGGCAGCCCCTCGAGCGAGCTCAAGCAGCTGGTCGAGGTCGGCGCGCTGTGGATCTGGGCGCAAGGCGGGCTGGTGTCTCGATCTCGGCGAGTTCGTGCCGAGCTGAGCTCGTTGGCAACTAGTCCGCGAGCGGATCTTAGAGCTCGGTCGGCGGCACCGAGCTGGCGCAGCGGACCCCGACGCGGCCGAGTAGGTGCTCCTCGGGCTCCGCCCACCTCCGACGCGTGATGTTGAACTCTGGCGGGCCGGTGTCATGATGGCCGCCCCGTAGAATCTTCATCGGATATTCTGCTTCAGCCTCTGCAGGGCCGGCTGGGTCCGTCGTCGGGCCAGTGGAGTAGTAGAGTTGGCCTTTCCAATCGGCGACCCACTCTTGGACGTTCCCCGCCATCCCAATCACCCCGTAAGGCGAGCGGTCGCCCGGATATGCGTCTACAGCGAGGACTTGGCGGGGTTCATCGCAGGCCTCGTCGGATTCCCCTAGACGGAGGTTAGCGACACCGCAGGTGAAGTAGTCGTCGCCCCAAGGGAGCTTGCGTTGGTCGGTGTCGCGCGCGGCCTTTTCCCACTCTGCTTCGGTAGGCAGGCGTTTCCCTCGCCATGCACAATAGGTCTCGGCCTCGAACCAATTGAGCCCGTTGATCGGCAGCCGATTCCGGTCAGCCTCCAGCCTCCGAGACGTTCTCGGGGACAACCGTCCCAACGCCGGGGCAGACACCCGCATCATAGCAGGCGAGATACTCGCCGAGCGTCGCTTCGTACTGGTCGATCCAGTACTCGGACAGGTAGATCTCGCGCATTGGGACATCGAGCGCGATGTCACCGTTCGGGTCATCGTCGCATGACCCGCTTCCCCCGCTCCAGGCTTCGATCGCGACGGGATCGCAGCCCCGCGATCGAAGGGGTTCGCACTATCCAGATACCTCTTCGAGGTCCTACAGATCCTGCTCGAGTCGACCGCTCTCGACACGCTCGCGCTCGGCGACTTCGAGCCGAGCTGAGCGGGTTGGCAATTAGTCCGCGAGCGGATCTTGGAGCTCGGTCGGCGGCGCCGAGCTGGCGCAGCGGACCCCGACGCGCCCGAGTAGATGGTCCTGGGGATCAGACCAGCGGCGAAGAGACACGCGGACGGTCGGAGGACCCGAATCGTAGTACCCCCCGCGGAGAATCTTGTATGGGCGCTCCGGCTCAGCTTCCGCGGGACCGGTTGGATCCGTCGTGGGGCCGGTGGAGTAGTAGAGTTGCCCCTTCCAGTCGGCGACCCACTCCTGGACGTTTCCTGCCATCCCAATCACACCGTTGGGGGAGCGGTCGCCGGGATGCGCGTCGACGGGCAAGACTTGACCCGACTCGGGGCACGTATCTCCCGGTCCCCCGAGGGTGAGGTTCGCTACGCCGCACGTGAAATAGTCGTCACCCCACGGGAGCTGGCGCTGGTCGGTACCTCGCGCGGCCTTTTCCCATTCTGCTTCGGTGGGGAGTCGCTTTCCTCGCCACGCACAATAGGTCTCGGCCTCATACCAATTCAGCCCGTTGATCGGCAGCCGATTCCGATCTGCCTCTGGAATGTTCTCGGGGACCACGGTCCCGATTCCGGGGCAGATACCGGCATCATGGCAGGCGAGATACTCTCCGAGTGTGGCCTCGTACTGGTCGATCCAGTATTCGGACAGCATGATCTGCGCGAACGGGACATCGAGGGCGATGTCGCCGTTCGGGTCGTCATCGCATATTCCCTGACCTCCACTCCACGCGGCGACCGCATCGGGATCGCAGCCCCGCCAGAACTCGCCGGCGGGGATGCGCACCATTCCATCGACCAGGTCCATTGGACCTTCGTCAGACGGCTGGCTTGGCGAACATGCGGCCAGCAACGCAAAGGCGTTGAGGACGAAATGCTTCATTGACAATTCCCTACCGGAGGCATGAAGTCGTACTCGAACGACATGACATCGATGAGGAGGTCGTCGGCCTGAATCTCAGTCATGTGACCGCGGCACATCATCCCATCGAGCACATCGACGATGTCACCGTGGGGGATACCACGATCATCGTAGAGCAGATTCACGGGAACGCCGTACCCGCCGAGGTATCCGAGCACGACGTCCATGATCACGTGATCGAAGGGGTTCGTACTATCCAGATCTCCGTCAATCACGTCGAAGCTCGCCTCGCCGAATTCCTCGGGCTCGCTCGAGTTCTGCTCGGTCGAGGTACCGTCGGCGAGGTCGTAGAAGATCCGCCAGTACCAGCCCTGGCTCTCGACCATCATGCAGGCGTGCTTGATGTCGTCGGGGTCCTCGGTGCCATCCTGTGGATCCGAGTCGCAGCAGAAGTGGCTCCACTTGCCGTTGGTTTTCGTGCAGGTCGGATTCTGGGGAATGTCGGGATCGGACATGCTCGGGTAGAAATTCATCTGCGCCTGAGAGAGCGTTCCGTTCTCGGACTTGACCCCGTTGAAGTCCATGTTCTCGGTCAGGACGGCGGGCGTGTATGTCAACCACTCGGACTCCAAAACCGATGCGGCGTGGACATGCGCCATCGGCTCGCTGAATCGCCCGTAATAGTCGCTTCGATCACGCCCGAAGTGATAGTGAAGGTAGTGACCGTACTCGTGTGCGACCGCGAACTCGGACCAGCGGTGACCTGCGAAGATGTGCGTGAAGCCAGCGTGGACGAAGGGGTAGAAGTTGGAGGTGTTGTTCGGCATGACCTCTTCGAGGTCCAACAGAATGTTGAACTGGTGCATGTCGTCGCCCAGCCAGGGTGTGTAGTAGTGTTGGACCCTCCGACCAACCTTGGCGATGTGGATCGCGTTGGCGACCAACTCCGACTGGACCTTGGTCGTGATGGTTAGCGGCGCACTCAAGGTTGCGTCGTTGGCGGGGATGAACTTGGTCGGTTGAAGACCTTGGTTGACCACCAGCCACTCGTTGTAGGTTCGATAGTCATTGGGATTGCTGGAAATCTTGGCTTCCCAATCATCCCAGTTGACGAACGTCGCGGTCACGTTCGGTGCACGATCGGCCACGGCGACTTGATAGGGCGTTGGCTCTGCCCAACTGCTGATCTTCAACTCCGCGTGGTCGTTGCCACACGCCGAGCTGAAGGGGAGCTCGAAGTTCCCCTCTTCGTCCACCCAGGCCACCTTGGTCTCGTTGCAACCGGTCACCAGTCGAACGGGCATCCCCGCAGGAACGCTGGGCACCGTCGGCTGCTTGACCTTGCATTTGAAGGGCTCCTGCAGTGCCCCGGTACAATTGGGGACGAGCGGGGTCGCGTCGTAGGTCATATGGCCCTTCACCAGGTAGGACACGACCGTGGGAGTGTGTGCCGGCGCCTGAACGTCGTCGGGCAGCGTCCCGACGCCGTCCCAGAAGTTCACGACCGAGATGTCGAGCGAAATCGCGGATTGGCTCACGCTCGGTGTCTTCGTCCCGATCACGAGCTCCGCAGTGTAGTCGCATTGCGTGGTCGTACAGGTCACGCTCGTCGGCGTGAGCGGCACGAGAACGTGGCCGCTGCGCGCAGGGTCTTCGACGATGGCCGTCAGCTCGCGCTCGTCGCGAGCATCGGTCTGAATCTCGAGCTCGAAGATCCGACCCTCACGAACCTTCGGGGGGCTCCCGTTCGAGAACGAGGGGTAGGTCTCGTCGAACGCGTCCGGGACCGCGTCGACGTTCGTATCCGTGATCGACACGATCGTCACGCTCCCGTCGACGACCCAGCTCGGCGGAGGGTGGGGGGCGTACATTCCGCCGCCGATGGCGTGGCGCATCGGACCCTCGGGGAGGTAGCGCAGCGGAAGGTCACCGGTCATCGTCGTTCCCGCGCCATCATTCAGCTCGTAGCGCACTCGATGGTCGCCAGAGGGCCGAGTGTTCGTGTTGCTGAGCGTGTAAGTGACGCGATAGAGGCCTGAGCCGAGATGCGTGACCGACTCCGCGTTCGCCGTGTAGCCACTGTCGATCGCGGAGAAGTCCACGTCCAGCATCAACCCGGTGTCGGAGGTGTCGAAGTCGACTGTGATCGTGTCCCCTGCCTCGTAGAAGATCTGGTCGGGGGTCACTGCATCCAGCGTGAAAGCGTCGTGCTGCGTGGTCAACGCTAGCGTCTGACTGGTCTGCACGCTACCGTCGCATCCGACTTCGAGCGCGAACGAGTGAGAGGCCTCCGTCACCCCGTTCGTGTCGATGCAGATCTGAGCGGGCGGAGTTCGACCGCTGGTCTCCTCGAAGGGGAGGTTCTCGCTCCACTCGAACACCGTCGTGGAGTCCAGCGTGAGCTCGATGCTGCTGGGGGCCGTGCAGCGCAGGTCGAAGCCGAAGCACGCTTGGCCGTCATCGACAGTCCCGCTGAGCACGGGCAATCCGCAGGTGTAGTCGCGATCGCTGGTGTTCTGGCTGACGCTGACGAAGTTCTCGATTGAGACCAGCATCACCCCCGCCGTCGCCAGCTGCGATTGCGTCAGGTGGCTGTAGACGGTGTCCGTGCCGGGTCCGCCGTCGATGACGTCGTCGGCATGGATCTCGCAGTCGAGATCCACATAGAAGCTGTCGTTGCCCGCTCCACCGACGAGGATGTCCGCACCACCGCCGCCATCGAGCGTGTCGTCGCCCGCTCCGCTCATCACGACGTCCCGGCCGCCTCCTCCGGTCAGCTCGTCCGCGCCACCCCACCCGAACGCCACGTCGTCACCGAAGTGGAGCGAGACGTCGTCTGCACCGCTCGACGCGTGAACCGGTCGACTGCGACCAGTCTCGGTGCGAGATCACCAGCGGCGTGTACGAGTGCACCGACGCGCGCCGACCGG
>CBFGLP010000563.1:0-3061 GCA_965649595.1 uncultured Myxococcales bacterium
CTCGAGCTGCTCGCGCTCGAGCTGCTCGCCCACCCGGCCGCGCAGGCGCACCTGCGTGGTCGCTATCGCCACCTGCTCGTCGACGAGTACCAGGACATCAACCCGATCCAGGCCGAGATCCTCGATCGTTTGGCCGATGTATGCGGCGATCGAGTTCGGCTCTTCTACGTCGGCGACCCCAAGCAGTCGATCTATCGCTTCCGCGGAGCCGACCCCGAGGTGTTCGCACGCGCGACCGCGCTGCACCGCGAGTCCGTGGTCGCGCTCGAGCACAACCACCGCAGCTCGCCCACGCTCGCGCGCTTCTTCGAGGCGTTGTTCCCTCCGCTCTTCGCCGGCCAGGTGCCCGTGCTCGGGCCCCCGCGCCCGCCCGAGCTGGCCCGCTTGATCGAGGTCTCCGATCACGCGCCGGTGCCTTGGCAGGCGAGCGTGATCCCGACCCGCGAGCACGACGATCTGCCGGGCCTCGCGGTCGACCTGCTGCTGCGCGACGCTCGGCGCCCGGCCGAGCCCGAGCACCCCGAGCTGCTGCCCGAGGCCTCGCGCGTGGCCGTGCACCTCGCGGGCTTGTTGGCGAGCAACCCGACGCTGCGGGCCCGCGACGTCGCGATCTTGCTCCCCCGCTGGAGCCTCGCCGAGGACCACCGAGCCGCGCTCGAGGTCCAGGGCATCGCGGCCGATCTCGCGGGCGGCCGCGGTCTCTTGCTGCTCGCCGAGGTCCGAGACCTCGTCAACCTCGTGCGCTGCTGGGCCGATGAGCAAGACGACCTCGGTGCGCTCGGCGTGCTGCGAGGTCCTTGCTTCGCGATCTCCGACCTCGGCCTCTACGTGCTCGCGCGCTGGCCCGGCGTCGATCGCCGCACCCGCGAGGCCGACCCCGACCTGCCCGAGTTCGCCCACCTCGACGAGGTCTGGGAGTCGTGGGACGACGAGGCGAGCTGGCAGAGTCGGCCGTCCGCGGCCGAGAGGGCGAACGCTCGACCGATGCGCGAGGTGCTTCGTCACGGTCGCCTCGATCCGGCCCGCGCCGTCGAGGCGCTGATCCAAGCAGGTGTGCTCGCCGAGGATCGCCGCGAGGTCACGCTCGAGCAGCTCGCTGGTGACGCCCGCGCGCTCGAGCACGGCCGCGATCGCCTGCGCGCGCTCGAGCGTCACGCGGGCGCCCGCTCGACGGCAGACCTGCTCGCCGACGTGATCGCCGAGTTCCGGCTCGAAGCCCACTGGCTGATCAGCGCCCGCGGTCGACGGGCCGTCGCCAACGCGTGGCGCTTCGTCGAGCACGTCCGCACGCTCGAGAGCGAGGGCCCTGACCTGCAGCGCCTGTGCACGTGGCTGGACGCGGGCGCCGAGCCAGCTCCCGAGGGTCTGATCTCGCCCGAGGCCGACGCCATCACGATCACCACCTGGCACGGCGCCAAGGGCAAGGAGTGGCGGGTGGTCGTGGTCGCAGGCCTCGGCGAGTACCGAGAGGCCAGCGGACGCACCAGCTGGAGCCGCGAGGGCGTGCCCACCCTCGACAGCGCTCGTGGCCAGCGACTCCCGGTCCCGCGCATCCGCAAGCCGCACGAGGGCTTTTGGGCCGACCCCGATCCGCTCCACGAGGTCTGCTCCAACATGCTCACCCCGCTCGAGGCCGCCGAGGCCAAGCGGCTGCTCTACGTCGCGATGACCCGCGCCCGCGATCGGCTCGTGCTCTCGGGCGAGGCCGATAGTCGCGCCTTCATCAGCTTCGACGATCGGCCCTTCCTCGGGCTCGACTACCGCGCGCCGATGGATCACCTGCTCGGCGAGCCCAAGCCACCCTACCTGAGCAAGCGGCCGATCGAGCTCTTGGTGGCCGCGCTGGATCTGTCTGCGGCGGATCAGGGTCGGGGCCAAGCCCGCAGCGTCCTGCGCCCGCGCGCCGGCGCGTGGAGCCTGGCGCACCTGCGGGTGATCGACGATCGGACGCTCCTCGCTGGTCTCGAGCGCGACGCCGCCGTCGACGGACAGCCCGGTGAGCCCGAGCACGCACCCACGAACGAGCAGGTCGAATCGCACGACTCCCAATCACACGATTCAGATTCGCGCGAGTCCCATTCCTACATCTCCGATTCGCTCGATTCGGACTCACATTACGCGATTGCCAGCGACGCCGAATCGAGCGTTGATTACGCAGAATCGCGTGATTCGCTGCCTCCGCTGCTCGGCGCCGGTCCGATCCAGCTCGACTTCGAGAGCTTCTTCTCGCCTCCCCCCGCGCACGCGCACGAGCCCACCCTCGAAACGCCGAGCACCAAGCCCGAGGACCACGACGACCCGATCCTCCGCTGGCGCGCCGGACCCAAGCAGGCGATCTGGCGCCCGAGCGGCGGTCGCTCGCCCTGGCCGGTCAGCGCGATGAGCTGGGACATGCCGCTCCCGGCCCGCCGCGCGGCCGTGCTCGACGACGAGGATCCTCAGCAGCTCGGCGAGCTCTTCCACGCCGCCATGCAGGCTTGGGACTTCGTCGGCGATCCGCCCGACGAGAGCACGCTCGCGCGCCTGGTCGGCCGCCGCTTCGGAGCCCGCGAGATCACCGATCAACGCCGCCTGACCCAGTGGCTGGTCCGCTGCATCGAGATGTTCGTCGACAGCGAGCTGCTGCCCGAGCTGCGCGACGCACGGTCCCGCGACCAGCTCTTCCACGAGGTCGAGCTCGACACCTTGGTGCCCGCGAACGAGCGCGACCACCGGATCAGCGGCCGCATCGATCTCTTGTGGCGCGACGCGGGCGGCCTGTGGAACGTGCTCGACTACAAGGCCAGCCACAAGGTCCGCTCGCTCGCGCAGATGCAGGAGCTGCAGTGGGAGTACGGTCCGCAGCTGCTGCTCTATCGCAAGGCGCTGCAGCGCTGGCGGCCGCCCGGGGAGATGCTCTTTCTGGGGCGCTTCGGCCTATGGCTGGCGACCGCCGGCAAGGCCATGTGGGTCCGCGACTTTGGCGAGTGATCGGGCGCGACGACCCGCCTCGAATCGACCTTATCAACTCGAGGCGGGGCGTCGTGGCCTCAGCCGACCAGCAACGACAGCTTGCCGCGCA
>CBFGLP010000564.1:0-4752 GCA_965649595.1 uncultured Myxococcales bacterium
GGAGTGACGGAGAAGCGAGCAGGCACACCTGCTGGTCGAGCACCCGCAGATGTGCCTGGGTCAACCGGAGCGCACAGGTTCAGCTCAGAAGATCGAACTAGCGACTCCGCGAGCGGCAGTTCGGCATCCCCCACCGCGAGCGTGTGCTGACCAACAGGTTTCACCAACAGTCAATGCAGTTTTGGTCAGGCAATCCGATTTCGTTCGAGCGTCTCGATTGATGGTTTTGAACAACCATTGGGTGTAAACGCGTACCTTGCCCGCATACTTGATCGCATGACATCACCGGCCGTCGCCAAGGTCTCCTGTTTCGTCTGGAGCGACGCAGAATCCAGAGTTGCACTCGAGGTTCCCGAGGCACAGTTCCCCTCGTGCGCACTCGCAGTTCAGCGAGCCGGGATCACAGCCCCCGACCTCGTCGCCGTTATCGCCGTCGCTGCCTTGGCAACCCAACACCAACAAGAAGATGAACGAGAGTTGGAACCTCTTCCGCATGCTGTGACGGCCTCACACCACGTCGACGGGCGTCAAGCGTGCGCTGGTCTGCGGCGCTCCGGCGCTCACGTGGATCATGATCGTGTTGGCGAGGTCGTAGCCGATCGCTAAGCGCTCGATTCGTCGCTCACCGATCGCGTCGCGGCAGTGATCGGCGAGCATCTGCGGGGTCGGGACGACGCGGGCTTGATCGACGGCGCGTCCGTGCGAGCACGCGGCGAGCAGCAGGGCGAAGGCGACGAACGAGCGCGTGAACATGGTGGTGAGCGCCCCATCATCTCCCGGTTGACACGCGCAACGAAGCGCGATGCGATCAACCACGATGATCGCCGATACGAACGAGCTCGCACCGATCCGCCTGCGCGACGCCAAGGGCGGAGAGTTCCTGTCCGTGCGCAGCGTCGAGGCCGAGTCCCACGTCTACGGGCCCTTCTGCCGCACCCGCATCGACATCACGTTCAGCAACGACCTCGACCGCACGCTCGAGGGCGATCTGGTGTTCCCCCTGCCCCCGTCCGCGGCGCTGCGCGAGCTCTCGGTCAAGGTCGGCGGCCGCTCGATCGAGGGCAAGATCCGGCCTCGCAAGCGCGCCCAAGCCGAGTATGCCCGCGCGCTCGAAGCGGGACAAACGGCGGCGCTCGGCGAGACCGAAGGCGAGGACCTCGCCCGCCTTCGCGTGGCGCCGATCGAGAAGGGCGAGGACGTGGCGATCCGCTTGGTCCTGGCCCACACGTTGCTCCCGACCGACAGCGGCCACCGGCTGCTCTTGCCGCTCACCTACATGCCTCGCTTCGTCGAGGACGCGGCCGCGCTCAAGCCCACAGAGCACGCCGCGGTCGATCGGCCGCGGCCGCTGACCTCGGCCGCGCGCGCGTCGGTGCGCGTGACGATCCGCCACGGCGCGACCGGAGCCCCAGCGATCCGCTGCACCTCGCACGCGACCGAGACCAAGAGCGAGGGCTCGTCCACGCTCGTGACCCTCTCGGGCGCGCCGCTCGATCGCGATCTCCACCTCGAGATCCAAGATCGCCCGCAGGGCAGCGAGCCCGCGCTGTGGATCGTCCACGATCCCTCGGATGGACCCGACGCGCTGGGGCCCACCACGGCGGTGGCGATCGTCCCGCCCGCGTTCGCCGACGAAGGGCCGACGGTGCCTCGCACGGTGACCTTCCTGGTCGATCGCTCCGGCTCGATGGGTGGCGGTCCGATGCAGTCGGCGATCCGAGCCGTACGCGGGACCCTGCGCGCGCTCACGCCCGACGATCGCTTCAACATCATTGCGTTCGATGACAGCCTCGTGGTGCTGGCGTCTCGGCCGATCCCCTTCGATGACGCCGGCTTGGCCGCCGCCGATGCGTTCATCTCGGGCATCGACGCGCGCGGTGGCACCAACGCCTCGATGGCGATCGCGGCGGCGCTGAGCCCGGTGCAGATCAAGAACCCCGTGCGGTCACAGATCGAGTCGATCGCGATCCCCGACGTAGCCCCGCCCGCCGCGGGTCACCGGCTCGGGATCGTGGTGTTCATGACCGACGGCGACGTGGCCGGAGCCGAGCAGGTGCTGCGCACGGCCCAAGACAAGCTCGTCGACACGCGCGTGTTCGTGCTCGGCATCGGCCACTCGGTCAACCACGCGATGCTCAGCCAGCTGGCCTCGGCGGGCGGCGGTACCTACTTGCCGGTCGCTACCGAGGAGGATCTCGAGCAGACCCTGGTCCGGTTCAAGAACGCGATCAACTCGCCGCTGTGGACCAGCGTGAACGTGCTGCTCGATCACGAGGGCGAGCGGCGGCCGGCCAAGCAGCTCGAGCCGCCGCCCCCGCTGGACCTCTTTGGTGGGCAGCCGCTGCTGCTCGGATTTCGTGGGCCGCTGCGAGCGGGTGAGCGACTGGTGCTCGAGGGTCAGCGGCCAGACGGAGAGGATCGCCGGATGATCGTGCCGGTCGGCACGCCCGAGACCAGCGACGAGGCCAGCGCGGAGACGGCTCGCGTCACCTGGGCGCTGCTGCGAAATCGTCGGCTGACGTATCGCTTCGACAAAGACGACGACGCGACGCTCGAAGGGCTCGGCGCCACGTTCGGGATCACCAATCGCATGGTGGCGCTGGTGGGTGTCGATCCGACGCAGCGCGACGCGACGATCGAGGGCTCGGTGCCGGTGTCGTTGCCGATGCCGGGCAACGTGCAAGAGGGATATGCCAGCATGGTGACTGCCTACGGTGGCATCGCGTCGATGCCGGCCGGCGCTCCGCCGATGCTCGGCGCTCCTCCACCAGCGCCTCCGCCGGCTCAAGCAGGGCCGCGGGCCTATGCAATGGACATGATGGAGATGGAAGAGGAGGCCGATGACGCGCCAGCACCTCCGAGCGCGAGGAAGCGGGCCGTCCCGCCCGCGGCGAAGCTCATGGCGCCGGCACCTGCGAAGCCTGCCCTGTCTCCTTCCCCGAGCATGCCCGCAAGGCCGGCTCCCACCATGCCCGCGTTGACCAACGATGAGGCTGGCCTGCGCGCGCTGATCCTCCAGCAAGGTGCCAACGGCCTGTTCTCGGGTGACTTGGGCGTCACGCTGGCGGCGATCGCTGCGTTGGTCGCCAACGGGCACACGCACCGCGAGGGGCTGTTCCGGGCCGAGCTGCGACGAACCGTGCAGACGCTGAGGGCACGGCTGGGGACGGCATCGGGGGATGAGCGCGTGCTCGCGGCGATCGGGTTGGCGATGCTCACGATCCCCGCCGGGGATCCAGCACCAGCCGAGCTCCCCGACGAGCTCGCCAAGGCGCTCGCCGGGCTCTCGCTCGCCAATCTGGCTGCCACCAAAGTAGCGATCACGGCCGCGCTCGCGCTCGCGCCTGCGAGCCTCGCTTCGCATGCGGGTGCGAGCGCGATCTTGCAGGCGTTCCAGCTTCGCTGAGCAGCGATCGAGCGCATGACGAACCCCGAGACCTCGCACGAGCAAACTGCGGCGCGTCGAATCGTCGACGCGCTCGAGCAGGGCGCCACGCTGATCGACGAAGGTACGTTCACGCTCGACCGCGCCCGGGCGCTCGAGAAGCTCGCGGCCTATCGGCTGTCCGAGACCGACGCGTGGATCCTGATCATGGTCCAGGTCGGCAACCTCTTGGGAGCCACGTCGATATCGATCGTCTGCCAAGCCACGTTTGCGGAGGTGCTCTTGGCAAACGTCACCCTGCCTTCGCAGTGGCTCGGCGATCTGCTCGGCGGGGTGTTCGTCGGCGGCGATGATGCGACGGAGCACGAGCGTCGTCACAAGCGAGCCCGCCAGAAGCTGGCGATCGCGTACGCGGCCCTGCTCGAGTTCGATCCCGACTCGATCGAGCTCGTCTGCATGAACGAGCACGGCCAAGTAAGCCGGCTCTCGCGTGCGCGTGGTGATGAGCGCGACATCATCGAGCGCTCGTTCGAACCTACCGGGTCGATCGGGACCAAGGTTCGGGTCGTCTACACGAGCCGCCCGGGCGGCCGGCAGACGACCCGGCAGATGATTTACGAGCGCTGCTGCTACTCGAAGGTCCCCGTGTCGCTCGAGCGGCAGGTGATCCAGCAGGAGTGGAGCGCGGTGCTGAGCTCGGGGACCCGCCCGATACTGCCCGTGGACGTGGTCGACGGGGCGGGACGGGTGATCGGGATCGCCGGGATCGGGCTGCGCGACGATCCCTCGGATCGCGGGGTGTTGCTCGTGCAGGTCGATGGCATCGTGGTCGAAAAGATCGCCCTCGAAGATACGGTCGAGCACTTCATCGCGTTCGTCGACGTCGATCTGCGACTCGACCTCTCGCAGAGCAAGGTCGTGCGCGACGCGGCCTTCTATGAAGTGGTCGGATGGGTTCGGGCGACGTACGAGGGCCTCGTCGCGAAGTGGCGGAACATGGGCTCGCCTCGGCCCGAGCCCCACCCCGTGCCGGCGCTGGCCGAGCCTGCTCCGAACGAGCTGGCCACGAGTCCGGCCTCGGCAGCCCTACTCGTTATCTTGGGCGGTGCGGCGGTCGTGGGCCTGATGCTCGTTGCCCTCGAATCGATGTTCGGATTCGTATTTTTTGCGATACTCGCCGTGGCGTTCGCTGGATTTGGATTCATAGGAGCGGATCAGCGAAAGCGATAAGTCTATGTACGCGTTCACACCGATGATTACTGCGAGATCCTGGATTGGGAGACTTCGATCGCAGCGCGGGGGCGATGCACGGGAGAAGCCTTTCCGATCATGGAGAGCGCTCCCTCCTCGAACAGTGGCTCCCCGGG
>CBFGLP010000565.1:0-1761 GCA_965649595.1 uncultured Myxococcales bacterium
AGGAGCGGGCGCGTAGCCGGGTTGACCCGGCGGTGGCGGTGGATAGGCCGGCGGTGGGTATTGCTGCTGCGAGAATTGATCGTAGGGCGAAGGCTGGTGCGGCTGCGGATAGCTCTGTTGCTGCTGCGGTGGCGGGTAGGCGATCGGGTCCGCCTGAATGCTCCGCTGCGTCCGCGACAGCACCATGTGACCGACACGCTCCGACCAGGTCGTTGCGAGCTCGAGCACCCGATCGACCACCGCGAAGGCCTCGACGGCCGACAGCCGATCGGTCCCGCGACGCATCGACACCTCGATCGCGCCGTCTTGAATGCCGAACCACGCGCCGCCGAGATCCGGGCGCGAGTTGAGCTCGAGCACCTCGTAGAGCAGCTTGGCGTCGGCGGCCTCGTGGGGCCCGAGCGCGACGATCCGCGAGCGCGCGACCAAGACCCCCTCGTCCCAGCGGACCTCGACTTGGGTCTTGCCGCGGCGCAGCTTCATCGCACCGCCGACCTGCTCCTCGCCTTCCTCGAGATCGACGACCTCGGCCCGGCCGGTAGCGATCAGCTGCTCGATCCCGTCACGGGCGGTGCCCTCGGTCCCGAGCTGCTGCTGCTGCGCCTCGGAGAGCAGGGCCTCGGGGACGTGGACGACCCGGCTGTTCACGAGCCGACGTACCTGACGGACGTAGTCCGCGACGATCTCCCCGGGGACCGCGAAGCCGAGCCCCTGCGCGTTGGCGGCCATCATGCTGACGATCCCGACCAGGCGACCGCGGGCATCGAGCAAGGGACCGCCGGAGTTTCCGGGGTTGATGGCCGCGTCGCACTGCACGAAGTACTCGTCGTCGATCAACCGATAAGGGTTCGAGACGATCCCGCGCGAGACCGAGAAGCGACAGCCACGAGGGTGGCCGATCGCCCACACCTCGGTGCCGACACCGAAGTCGTCGGAGACCGACGCGGCGACGTCGAAGTGCTCGGGCGTGTCGATGCCGATCTTGACGATTGCGAGGTCGAAGTGGGGGCTCTGGTGCACACCGACACCCGCGACGCTGCGCCCGTCGGCCAGCAGCACGCGGAAGGGGCCGGCGTTGGGCGCCACGTGCTTGTTGGTGACGATCCAGCCATCGGGGCTGCACAACAACCCGCTACCGAGGCCCTTGGGATCGAGGATGCAAACAATCAGGCTGCTGCGCTGCTGGATCGGATCCACGAATCCATCGTACCCAAAACGACAAACGAAAAGCCGGGCGTTCGCCCGGCTGCTCGTTTGGCGCTCAGATGAGCGGATTTGGCCCAGCTCGGGCTCAGCCGGCCGCGACCACGGCCTCGACGATCTCGGGCGCGACCGCGAACTTCTCGAGGAACGCCTTGCGCTCGCTCTTCATCTTCTCGACCCACGCGTCGTACTCGGCGAGCCGACCGGTGCGGGCGTAGAAGCGACGCGGCTGCAGGATCTCGGCCGGGACCTTGGCGACCAACTCGGCGTTCTCGGGCGCGTCGACGTCGACGATCTCGTAGCCGAAGTCGGGATCGATGGCCCACTTGATCTTGCCGCCGATCAGCGCCTCGAGCAGCGCGGACGAGTGGCGGATCTTGACCTTGTAGGCGTTGCCCTTGGCCTCGTCGCGGGCGTCACCAGCGATGTAGCCGGTGTTCATCATCCACATCACGGTCTTGTGGAAGGTCTCGGCCAGCTCGGAGAAGCGCTTGGCCTGGAGGCTGTGGGCGAGCGGGAAGAATGGCTGAGTGAAGGGCGAGCGGGTCTTGCCGCGCT
>CBFGLP010000566.1:0-7891 GCA_965649595.1 uncultured Myxococcales bacterium
CCCTGCGACTTGTTGCCGTGGATCGCCGCGCTCTTGATGCCAGCGTCGCTCAAGAACTCGGCGATCCGGTTGGCCCCGTGCTTGGTCCGGCTGAACACCAGCGAGCGGCCCGGCTTGGTCCTACGTACGAGGTCGACCAGCAGCTTGCGCTTGTCGTTCTTGTCGACGAAGTAGAGCCGCTGCTGGATCGTCTCGGTCGGCTCGGCGACCCGGCCGATCGCGACGTTGACGGGGTCGGTCAGCAGCCCCTCGGCCAGCTTGCGGATCTCGCCGGGCATCGTGGCGGAGAAGAACAGGGTCTGTCGCTTGGCCGGCAGCTTGGCGACGATCCGTCGCACGTCGGGCAAGAAGCCCATGTCGAGCATGTGGTCGGCCTCATCGAGCACGAACACCTCGAGCTTCGAGAGGTCGACCTCGCCGCGGTTCATCAGATCGAGCAACCGACCGGGCGTGGCGACCAGCGCGTCGACGCCCTTGCGCAGCTCTTGGATCTGCGGCTTGTCGGGCACGCCGCCGAAGATGACCGCGTGCCAGAGGTCGAGCTGAGCGCCGTAGGTCGCGAAGCTCTCACCGATCTGCGCAGCCAGCTCGCGGGTCGGCGAGAGCACCAGCGCGCGCAGCTGCGGCTCGTCATCGGCGTCGGCGTCGAGGCGCTGGAGAATCGGGAGCACGAACGCGGCCGTCTTGCCGGAGCCCGTCTGGGCGCAGCCGAGGATGTCGCGGCCAGCGAGGGCGGGTGGGATCGCCTCGCGTTGAATGGGGGTCGGGTGCTCGTAGCCCGCGGCCTCGAGGGCACGAAGCAGCGGCGGGACGAGGCCGAGTTGCTTGAAGCTCACCGGCGGTGGGTTGCACAGATATGTGCGCGGTGCAAGTCGGCGCGGGGGAAAGCTCTAGATAATTCGTGATTTCGGCGCGTGATGCGGTGCATCTTGCGTCAGCGTCTAGCCACGATCAGCGAGTATCGGAACTTGCTCATCCGATAGTCACGGACATCCAGTCGGCAGGGGGGGCCTGGTAAGGGCGTTCCACTACGAGTGTACGCAACGATGCGATCACACAGCTCGCCAAGCTCAATCTCGTATCTTTCACCGTAGTCGCTCGGCACGCGCGGCGGGATGGAAGATGAGCTCGCGCATCACCGACCGAAAGGTCAGCGAGACCCGGCGCAGCCGCGGCCGCCGAACCCCTTCGACCACGTCGGTCTGCCGCGCCGGGATCATGTGGGTCCAGCGATAGCGGGCGTCCTCGGCCAGCACCAGCAAGCTGCGGATCGGCAGCCGCAGCTCGTGCTTCTCACCGCCTTGCTGCAAGACCATCGTGGTCGCCGAGCCGAGGCTCAGCGAGGTGATCACCGGCCCGAAGCATGGCACGCAGTCGACGTGCTTGGAGATGCCTTGGCCAGGCTCGTACTCGTTGACGATCAGCTGGTCCGGGACCGCCGGCATGTAGCCCTCGGCGTGCAGGCGCGCGGCCAGCTCGGTCGCCCAGTCGGGCAGGGGACCGAGGCGCATCGACTCGTCGACGGCTCGGCGCTGGTAGTCGTAGACCCAGCCGTAGTGCTGGACCCGGCGCGCGAGATCTTGACGCCAAGCAGATGCGTCGATTCTCGCGAGGAGCTCGCGCTCTCGCTCGGCGGACACGAAGTCGGGGATCAGGCGTAGCCCGGATGGGGTGGCCATGATCGTGCTTACTTCTTCACACCCAGCTTTTCCAGTTGCGTGTCGCTCGGCCCATACGAGACGCGGTTGAGATCGCCAAACCCCTCGTCACCGTGCGGTGTCTTGGTCGTATACACCTGATACTCGAGCCCCGATCCGTCCTGAAACGTCAGCCACCCAGCGTCCGCGGCCCTTACTTTGTGGCTCTTCCATTGCTCCGGGAACCGGACGTTGCCAAACGAGCGCGGCGACTTGGGCACGAGGTCGATCGAGAGCAATTTGTCCTGCACCTGCGCGGGGAATTTGTGGCTGACCGAGAGGTTCGATTTGACGAGGTAGACGAGGAGCGTCCACTCGAGCGAGATCTCGTAGGTGAGCACGGGCTGGATCGCCGCGTCGTCGCCGGGGTAGGGCGCGACGTAATGCGCGAGATCGCGAGCCTCGCTGGGCTCGCCGAGCACCCGGCGAACGTCGGCGAGCGTCGACTCGAGCGGGACCAGCTCGCGCCAGGGGGCGGTCGCGTGGAATTCGTAGCCGGGCAGCTCGCCGGGATAGCGCAGCGGGGCCTCGACGGCTGGCGGCTGCGACTCGGGCTCGGGCTCGACGATCACCGGGGTCGGGTTCGAATCCGGCGATTGGACCTCATCGTGCGGGCTCTCGTTGGTCTTGCACGCGAGCAGGGTGCACGCGAGCAGGAGCGTGCACGAGAGCGCGCAGGAGCGAGGAGGGAGGCTCATGGGCGGACGATACCGCGTCGCGAAGGTATCGCGAAGTCATCGCGAATGAATACGTACACTATGGCTAGGAGGCTGCTATCGTCGCCGCGCTCATGCGCCGCTTCGAGTATCGCGATCAAAAGTCCGCCAAGTTCTGGGAGATCCAACGCGACGACGCCACGATCACCACCCGCTGGGGGCGGATCGGAACGCAGGGGCAGTCGACCACCAAAGAGTATCCCAGCGAGGCCAAGGCCATCGCCGAAGCCGACAAGCAGATCCGCGAGAAGACGGGCAAGGGCTACGTCGAGGTCGGTGGCGAGGGCGAGTTGGGCGATGCGGCCGAGCCAAAAGCCGACGAGCCGACGCCCAAGCCGAGCAAGCCGGCAGCAAAGCCCAAGCCGAGCAAGGCGAGCCCCGCAAAAGCACAGGCAGCGGCCGAGCCGAGCGAGCCCGCACCCGCACCGAGCGAGCCCACCGCAACCATCGAAGTGGTCTCGTCTGCCAACGAGATCCCCGAGGGCGGCGAGGTGACCGTGTCCGGCTCGGGCTCGCGCACCTATACGCTCCGCAACAGCGGCGGCGCGTACTCGTGCACCTGCCCCGCGTGGATGCACCAGTCGCTCTCGGTCGAGAAGCGCACTTGCAAGCACCTTCGCGCGTTCCGAGGCGAGGCCGCCGAGGAGGCCCGGATCGGCGGCGCGCTCCCGCAGCGCGCGGTCAAGGCCAGCGACGGCAGCTCCAACGCGCCGCCGCTGCTGCTCGCCGAGCGCTGGGAGGATCAAGACCCGACCGGCTGGTGGATGAGCGAGAAGCTCGACGGCGTGCGGGCCTACTGGGACGGCTCGCGCTTCATCTCGCGGCTCGGCAACGCCTACCTCGCGCCGGACTGGTTCATCGAGGGGCTGCCCGAGTTCCCGCTCGACGGTGAGCTGTTCGCCGGGCGCGGCCGCTTTCAGCACGCGGTCTCGGTCGCGCGGCGGATGGACAAGGGCGAGGGCTGGCGGTCGCTCTCGTTCTTGATCTTCGACGCGCCAGCGCTCACGGCCGGGTTCGAGGATCGCATCGCGCACCTCAACGATCACTTCGGGTCGCGGCCGCATCCGCTAGCGAGCGTGCTCGAGCACCGCGTGTGCAAGGGCCACGACGATCTCGAGTCCGAGCTGACCCGGATCGAGGAGCTCGGCGGTGAGGGCCTGATGCTGCGCCGACCCGGCTCGCGCTACGTCGCCGGTCGGTCCGACACGCTGCTCAAGGTCAAGACCTTCCTCGACACGGAGGCGCGGATCGTCGGGCACCAGGCCGGGACCGGGCGCCACAAAGGCAGGCTCGGGGCGCTGCAGGTCGAGCTGCCGAACGGGACCCGCTTCAAGGTCGGCAGCGGGCTTTCGGACGCAGAGCGGGACAGCCCGCCCGCGATCGGAGAGGTGATCACGGTGCGCTATCAGGAGCTCACCGACGGCGGCGTGCCTCGCTTTCCGACCTACGTCGGGCCGCGGGCGGACGTCGACTGGGACGCCCTGGTCGCGGGTTTGAGCGAGCGCGGAGACGGGTAAAGCTCAGCTCCGCCGCCGACGCGGACGCAGCGTGAGCAGCCCGAGCACGCCGAACAACGACATCAGGCCGATGCCCGAGCTGTTGGCGACCGAGCAGGCGCAGCCATCGGGAGCATCCTCCACGCCGGCGCCTGTCTCGTCGCCGACCTCGTCGGCGACGGTGTCTCCCGCCGACTCCGCGCCATCGCCCTCGGTCCCGCTACCACTCTCGCTCTCGCTCGTGTCCTCGGTCGAGCCGTCGCTCTCGCTCGACTCGCTCGATTCGCTGTCTCCGGAGTCGGTGGAATCATCATCGCCCGATGATTCGCCGCCGTCTTCGCTGGTGGAATCGCCGTCGGTGGTGCTCGACTCCGAATCACCGGATTCCGAGTCGCTCCAGCCGGTATCTCCGAAGGTGTCGCCCCAGCCGGTGTCTCCGAAGGTTTCCCAACCAGTGTCGCCCCAGCCGGTGTCTCCGAAGGTTTCCCAACCAGTATCGCTCCAGCCAGTGTCACTCCAGCCAGTGTCGCCCCAATCGTCGTCGCCCATCCAGGGCTCGCAGAAGGCGAGCTCGGACAGGCAGACCTCCATCAGCTCGTCTTCGGTGAAGTTCGTCCACTCGTCGCCACCTGTGCCGCCGAACGCGGAATCATCGGCGCAGGTGCACGAGATCGAGTCGAAGTCGTCATTCGACACTTCACAGTCGCCGAGATCATTCGCGCACTGGACCAAGAGCGCGTTGGCCTCGGTCGGAGCGAGCATCAACGTGGCGGCGCCGAGCAGCGTGGCGCCGAGGTAAGGGAGCAGGCGATGGTGGACCATGTGGCCCATGAGTAACCGCGAGCGCGAAATGGATCTTACGCGCTATGTGAGCTTTGCCGACGTCAGCCTGCACCCTGGGCTCGCACGGCCGCCTCGTACTCGGCACGAGCACGCGTGTCGCTGCGGCTCAGCACCCGATCTGCTCCAATCACCCGCCGAGCCCAGCGAATCACCGCATCGGGGACCATCGCTTCGATCACTGGATACGCCGCGAGGAAGCCAGGTATCGCCACTTCGCTCGCGCGGGTGCGGCAGCTATCGACGACGGCTCGTGCGACATCGTCGGGCTCGACCGCGAAGATCCCCTCGAGCGGGATGCCCTCGCTCAAGCGGGTCCGCACCGCGCCGGGCAGCACGGTCGTCAGCGTCACGCCCGTACCCGCCAGCTCCTCGCGTACGGCCGCCGACAGCCCCACCGCGGCGTGCTTGCTGGCCACGTAGGTTGCGAGCCCGGCGATCTGAATCTTGCCCGCCATCGAGGCGATGTTGACCACGTGGCCACGACCACGACCGATCATCCTCGGCAACACCAGCTTCATGCCCAGCGATGTGCCCCGGTAGTTGATGGACATCGCGGCGCTCTCGACCGCGGCGGCCTCGTCGAGGAAGCGGCCAGTCGGCATCACGCCCGCGTTGTTCACCAGCACGTCGATCGGGCCGACCTCTGTCTCGACCACATCGATGAAGCGTGCGAACGAGCTCGGGTCGGCGACGTCGAGCAGGTACGCGCGGGCCGACTCGCCGAGCTCGGCCGCGGCTTGGCGTGCGGCGGTGAGATCGACGTCGCCGATGCACACCCGCGCCCCGGCGTCGACGAAGCGTCGCGCGCTCGCGAGGCCGATCCCACGAGCCCCTCCGGTGACTGCGACCACGGCCCCCTGCAGATCGAGCGGGCTCGGCTCGCGACGGCGCGTGCCGGTGACCGTCGGCTCGGCGCGCAAGACATAGTGCTCGACGTCGAAGCGCCGCAGCCGATGGCGGAGATCGATCGTCGTCCACGGATAGATCGTGCTGTTGCGTCCGTTGGCGTCGAGGTAATAGCTGGCGCAGCCGCCCGCGTTCCAGACCGTGGTGGCCAGCGCGGCTTGGACCTCCGCGTTATAGCGGACCTGGACGTCGGCCCGAACGTCGATGCTCGTGAGGCGATCGCGGCTCATCGTAGCGATCGCGTCGGCGATATACTTTGCCTGCGCTTCGATCAGCACCAGCGCCGACGAGTGCCCATTGCCGAGGTTGGGCCCGATCATGAAGAAGAAGTTGGGGAACCCGGCGATCGTCGTGCCCAGATATGCCTGCGGGCTGCCTCGCCAGAGCTCGGCCAGCGAGCGCCCGTCGCGGCCGAACACGTGCTTGGCGGCCGGCGGATCGGTGACGTGAAAGCCGGTGCCGAAGATGATCGTGTCGACCTCGTGCTCGACCCCGTCGTCGCCGATCACCGAGCGCTCGCGGATCTCGGCTAGGGCACCCGGGACCACCTTCACGTTGGGTTGCTGCAACGCGGGATAGTAGGTGTTCGACAGCAGCAGCCGCTTGCAGCCGAGCGTGAACTCGGGCGTCAGCAGCCGCCGCAGCTCGGGATCACGGACGGAGCGACGCAGGTGCGCGAGGCCGATCCGCTGGACCTGCTGCATGACCGCCGGCTTGCGCTGGGCGAGCTGCAGGAGCTCGAGCGCGCCGTAGATCGTGTTGCGGTAGATCGTTCGAAACCCGGGGAGATGGCGAAACGCCGCCTTCTCGATCGCTGGGTAGGCGTGATCGGGCTTAGGGAGCACCCAGGGGGCCGTGCGTTGAAAGAGCACCAGCTGGGCGAGCCCGGGCTGGATCTTGGGTACGAACTGAATCGCCGACGAGCCCGTGCCGACCACCGCGACCTTGCGCCCACGAAGCTCGTGATCGTGCCGCCAGCGGGCCGAGTGGAAGATCGTGCCAGTGAAGCGCTCGATGCCGGGGATGTTGGGCTGCTTGGGCACGTGCAGCGGTCCGAGCCCAGCGACGACGACCGACGCGCTCATGGAACCCTGGCTGGTCTCGAGCTGCCAGCGCTGCCCGGCGTCATCCCAGCGGACCGCCCGAGCCTCGCAGCCGAGCCGAACGTAGGGCATCACCCCGTGCTGCTCGGCGACCTGCAGCAGGTACTTCTGGATCTCGGGCTGCTCGGCGAACACCCGGCTCCACTCGCTCGAGGGCGCGAACGAGAACGAGTAGAGCTGCGAGGGCACGTCACAAGCACAGCCCGGATAGGTGTTGTCGCGCCAGGTCCCGCCGAGCTGGTCGGCCTTCTCGATCAGGATGAAGTCGCGGATGCCCTCTGCGAGCAGGCGGATGGCGACGCCGAGGCCAGAGAAGCCGCCGCCGATGATGATCACGCGGTGATGAGGGGTGGGCATCGAAACCAAGATATCCCAGGTCTAACATGCGCTCGATGCCGATCTTCGAGCGCTCCTGCGGAATCGCCCTGCTCCTGACCTCGTGCACGTGGGGCTGTGCTGGCTCACCGACAGCCAACACTAGCGAAGACGAGAGCACCGACGAGGTCGGTAGCACCGACACCACGACCACGGACGCGAGCGAGGCGGACGAGAGCGAGAGCGAGAGCGACGGCCAGCCCGAGCCCGACCTCCCGCCCGAGCTGCCGGCTCCCGGCCCGATGGTCGTGATGACGTTCAACATCCTGTGCTCGTTCTGCGATGACACCTACGATCCCTGGGAAGATCGTGTCGGCTACATCTCCGACACGATCGCTCGCCACGACCCCGACCTGGTCGGGCTGCAGGAGCTGTACACCGCCGAGGAGGTCCAGCAGCTGCTCGACCTCAACCCTGGCTACGAGGCGCTGTTTTACGAAGACGAGGCGATGGCCTACGCCGACGCGACGATCTGGTGGCGGGCGGATCGCTACGAAGCGCTGGAGTCGGGGTTCTATTGGCTCAGCCCCGCCCCCGACACGCCCTACTCGGTCGGGTTCTCTCCGCCGCAATTGCCACGCCTGGTCGCGTGGGTGCGGCTGCGCGAGCTAGCCAGCGACGCCGAGCTGCTCTTCGTCGACACGCACTTCGACAACAACAGCCCCAGCCAGGAGCTCAGCGCGCCCTTGTTGTTGGAGCGGACCGAGGCGCAGGCAGGGGAGCTGCCGATCGTGGTGGTCGGCGACTTCAACTCG
>CBFGLP010000567.1:0-9196 GCA_965649595.1 uncultured Myxococcales bacterium
GTCACCGAGCTGGTCACCGGCCTCGACCTCGTCGAGTGGCAGCTCGAGGTCGCGGCCGGGGCCGAGCTGCCGCTCGTGCAAGAGCAGGTCGTGCTCGACGGCCACGCGATCGAGGTCCGCTTCTACGCCGAGGACCCCGCCGCGGGCTTCGTGCCGCAAACCGGCGAGGTGCTGGCCTGGCGGCCCGACGAGCGCCCGGGGCTGCGCATCGATCATGGCCTGCGCGTCGGCGTCGGCCAGGGCCAGCGGATCGGGGCCGACTACGACCCGATGGTCGCCAAGGTGATCGCGCACGGGGCCACCCGCGAGCAGGCGCGCCGCCGCTTGATCGAGGGCCTGCGCAGCACGGTCTTGCTCGGGCCGACCAACAACAAGACCTTCCTGATCGATCTGCTCCGCCACCCCGCCTTCGTCGGTGGCGAGGTGACCACCAACTTCGTCGAGCACGACCCGAGCGCGCGCGAGCTTGGCAAGCTGCCTGCTCAGCCGGAGCGGGTGGTCGTGGGCCTCGCGGCGCTGCTGTGGATCGAGGCGCTGCGCGACCCTGGGCACGCGCGCCCTGGGTTCCCCGCCGCGTGGGCCAACTCGCACCAGACGCTCGCGGCGCTGCAGCTGCGCTGCGGCGGCCAGACCTTCACCGTCACGCTGCGGCCCGGCGCCTCGACACGACGCGGCAACGAGGCGCCGACTTGGATCATCGATCCCGGCTTCGGCGAGGGCGGCCCGATCACGATGAGGCTGCTCGGCCACGACGGCGCACGGCTGCGCTTCGAGGCCGCTGGCCACCAGCGCAACGCCCACCTCGCCTGGACCGAGGCTGGCGAGCTGCAGCTCGAGGTCGACGCGTACACATGGACCTTCACCGAGCACCGCCCTGGTGAGGGTGAGAGCGCGCGCGAAGGCAGCGACGGCAAGGTGCGCGCACCCACGATGGGTCGGGTGCTCGGAGTGTTCGTCGAGGTCGGCCAGCGAGTCGCGCTCGATCAGCGGCTCTTGACTCTCGAGGCCATGAAGATCGAGTCGACGGTGCTCGCCCCCGTCGCCGGCACGATCACCGAGCTACGCGTCGCGCTCGGTGATCAGGTCGACAAGCGCCAAGTCCTCGTCCAGATCGAGCCGGATCCCGCCTGAGTCACGGAGCCACGAACATGACCGACAAGGTAGCCATCACCTGTGCCCTGACGGGCGTCCTCACCGATCCGAAGCAGCACCCCGTGCCCGTGACCGTCGAGCAGATGGCCGCGGCGGCGAAGGAGGCGTTCGACGCCGGCGCGTCGATCATGCACGTGCACTTTCGTCGGCAGGAGCCGAACCTCGGCCACATGCCGAGCTGGGATCCCGCGGTCGCAGGGGCGATCATCGCGGCGATCCGTGCCGCGTGCCCCGGCGTGATCATCAACATGAGCACCGGCGTGATCGGCCCGGACATCTCCGGCCCGGCGGCGTGCATGCGCGAGGTAAAGCCCGAGATCGCGGCCTGCAACGCCGGCAGCCTCAACTACCTCAAGGTCCGCAGCGACGGGCGCTGGGCCTGGCCGCCGATGCTCTTCGACAACCCGGTCGACAAGATCCAAAAGTTCCTCGCGGTCATGAACGAGACCGGGGCGATGCCCGAGTTCGAGTGCTTCGACGTCGGCATCGTCCGGTCGATCGAGCTGTTCGTGCAGGCCGGCCTGACCAACCACCCCGACTACAACTTCGTGATGGGTGTGGCCTCGGGCATGCCGACTGACATGCGCCTGCTCGAGCTGCTGGTCGGCTACCGCCTGCAGACCAGCACCTGGCAGGTCACCGCGATCGGCCGCGAGGAGGTCTGGCCGCTCCACCAGCGGACGGCCGAGCTGGGCGGGCAGCTGCGCAGCGGGGTCGAGGACACCTTCTATCTGCCCAACGGCGACAAGACCTCGGGCAATGGCCCGTTGATCGAGGCGCTGGTCCAGTGCGCCCGCAATGCCGGCCGCGAGGTCGCCTCGCCCGACGAGGCGCGGGCGATCTACGGGCTGCGAGCAGGCGCATGAGCGAGGCGCTCGACTCGACCGAGGTCCGCGCTCGAACCCTGCGCTGGGTCGAGCGCTTCGTGATCGGCCTCAACCTGTGCCCCTTCGCCCGCGGACCGATCGACGCCGGGCTCGTCCACATCGCGGTGAGCGACACGAGCGAGCCCGAAGAGCTGCTCGCCGTGCTGGACATCGAGCTCGACCGCTTGCTCGCCCACGAGCCCCGCGAGCTCGAGACCAGCTTGCTGGTGCACCCGCGCTGCCTGCTCGAGTTCGAGCACTTCAACGCGTTCATGGACTCGGTCGACGTCCTGCTCGAGGCCCGCGAGCTGGTCGGCGAGATCCAGGTCGTCGGCTTTCACCCCGACTATCGCTTCGCCGACGCGCCGACCGACGATCCGGCCAACTACAGCAACCGCTCACCGCACCCGATGCTGCACCTGCTGCGCGAGCGGAGCGTCGAGCGTGCGGTCGAGCGGCACCCGGACATCGAGGGCGTGGTCGAGCGCAACCTCGAGACGCTACGCTCGCTCGATCAGGCGACGCTCGAGCGGCAGCGTCGCGCCGATCCCTAGGATCTCTAGGTAGGCTCACAGCCTTCGAGGTCGTTCAGGTTCTTCGCCTTCAACACACAGGCGGCCTGCTCGTTGAACTTGGCCTCGCCGATCATGGTCTTCTCCTTCTCGGCCGAGAGCACGCACTCCTTCTTCATCTTGTCGAGCTCGGCCTGCGGCAGCACGTCGATCGCGTCCCCGAGCTCGTTCGTCATGATCACGATCACGTGATCGCAGAGCGCCGCTGCGGTAGCCGAGGTCCCGGGCGCGGGGGTGGTCGCGCTCGCATCGGCGAGCTTCGCCTGCTCGGCCGCGAGCAACGCCTCTTCGAGCGACTTCGCGGCGTCGCTGGCCTTCTGCTCGGCCTCGCTCGCGCGCTTCTCCGCGTCGGCCAGCTTGGTTTCCGCGTCGGTCGCCCGCTTCTCGACGTCCGCGAGCTTCTGCTCGGCCTCGTCCGCGCGCTTGGTGGCCGCCTCGGCGCGCTCCTCGGCCTCGGCGGCCTGCTTCTCTGCGACCTTGTCACAACCTAACGAAGAGCCGAACGCGAACACGCTGGCCCACAGGACAAATCGGCTCATCGACGGATGCTCGCGCATGAGCAACCCTAACATTCACATTCCAATCGCACAATCTCGAAAGAATCGACGGCTGGCGCGGGTTCGCAGCCAGCCGTCGAAAAGAGATTGTTCGAGTGACGAATCGATTACGCCGATTCGACCTGCTGAATCCGCAGCTTGGGATCGCGCTGATCCGGCTTCGCGGCATTGCGTGCGAACGCCTCGGCAGCCTCGGCCGAGATCCCGAAGCGCGTCGAGCCGCGATCGATCCGAACCGCCCCGATGTCGCGCGAGGTGATGTCGCCGCGGCGGCACACGTGCGCGAGGATCCGCGCCGGCGTTGCCCCGCCGCGGTGGCCCCAATTGATCTCGAAGTCGACGAACGAGTCGCCCTTGGACCGGCGATCGCCACGCTCGGGCCGCTCGCCCCGCTGCGGACGCTCCGCCCGGTTCGGCGCGCCGACGCTACGCAGGTGCCGAGGCGCGGGCGGAGGCCCGGGATCCATCGGCTCGCGCGGCAGCTTGGGCTCGGACATGCGCAGCAAGGTCGCGATCAGCCGGGCCGGATCGCGCCCCTCGAGCAGCTTGGCCGCGTAGCTCAGCTCGGACTCGTCGAACTGCTCCGCGCGCTCGAGCTCGGCGTGCATGGCCTTGCGGGTCTGCTTGATCCAGTACTTTTGGATCTGCTGCGGCGCCGGAATCTCGCCCCAGTGGGCCTCGAGCTTGGCGATGCGCAGCAACTCACGGGCGCGCCGCTCGGCTCGGAAGGGCACCAGCAGCGAGCTCGTGCCCTTGCGCCCTGCCCGACCAGTGCGACCGCTGCGGTGGATCAGGCTCTCGACGTCCTCGGGCAGGTCGGCGTGAATGACCGCCGCGATGTCCGGCACGTCGATGCCCCGCGCCGCGACGTCGGTCGAGATCAGCGTGTGGACGATGCCCTGGCGAAACGCCTCGAGCGTGCGCAGGCGCTGGTTCTGGGCCAGCTCGCCCGAGAAGGGCAGCGCCGAGAAGCCATCGCCCGCGAGCTTCTCGGCCAGCTCCGCCGCGTCGATGCGCCGCCGCACGAACACCAAGCAGCGCTGGCCGTGCGAGAGCAGCAGCAGGTTGACGAGCGCGGGATAGAAGCTGGCCTCGGACACCAAGTAGGCGCGAGTCTCGATGTCCTCGTTGGGCCGACCGAGCGCGGTGCCCTCGAGCGTGACCGCGTCATGACCCTGGAAGCGCTCGGCCAGCTCGCGGACGGCACGCGGGAAGGTGGCGGAGATCAGGTGGCTGCGGCGCTGCTCGGGCAGCTCGGCGACGATCGCCTCGAGGTCGGGCCGAAAGCCCATGTCGAGCATCTGATCGGCCTCGTCGAGGACCACTTGGGTGACGCCGCTGCAGTCGAGCGAGCCGCTGCGGATGTGGTCGAGCAAGCGGCCGGGGGTCGCGACCAGCACGGCCGGTCGGCGGGCGAGGCGGCGGAAGTCACCGCGGATGTCCACGCCACCGGTCACGACCTCGATGTCGACCCCGCGCACGTCGGCGTAGAGCCAGCCGAGCTCGCCCTGGACCTGGATCGCCAGCTCCCGGGTCGGGGTGATCACCAGCACGCTCGGGCCCACGCGCTTCGAGCTCGGCGCTTCGGGCTTGGCCAGCAGGACGTCTGCGAGCACCAGCCCGAGCGCGACGGTCTTGCCCGAGCCGGTCGCCGACGAGATGCGCAGGCTCTTGCTCGCGTGGTCGGCCGCCAGCACGGCTTGCTGGACGTCGGTCAGCTGCGTGAAACCGCGGCGCTGCATGGCGGCGCGCAGGGGCGCGGGGACGCCAGAGAGAAAATCGGTCGTGTCGGTCGTCGCGGTCATGGCCAAGGGGGCGCAGCATGATCGGGTCGACCTCCCGCGTCGAGGCCCCCAACCACCCCTTTTCCCACGTGAGCCTGGCCGTTACCCTGGCCAGCCGCGGACCGCACCTCATGTCCCTCGACAAGCTCATCACGCCCGCTGGCCACGCCAAGCTCAAGGCCGAGCTCGATCACCTGTGGAAGGTCGAGCGCCCGCAGGTCACCGCCGAAGTCGCAGCCGCAGCCGCGCTCGGCGACCGCTCGGAGAACGCCGAGTACCAGTACGGCAAGCGACGCCTGCGCGAGATCGATCGGCGCGTGCGTTGGCTGAACAAGCGCCTCGCCGAGCTGCAGGTCGTGCGCACGCATCCGAGCGACGACAAGGTTCACTTCGGCGCCTTCGTGACCGTCGAAGACGAGGACGGCGAGCGCAAGACCTGGCAGCTGGTTGGTGGCGACGAGTTCGACATCCAACAGGGCAAGATCAGCGTGTCGTCACCAATAGGTCGAGCGCTGCTCGGCAAGGAGGTCGACGACGAGGTCGAAGTTCAGCGACCCAAGGGCACCGTCGAGCTGACGATCGTGGCGATTCGCTACAGCTAACGCCACGGCTGACGATGTTCCATCCCTGGAGTGGGGTGAGGTTGGCTCGCTGGGGCATCGATCGCAGCGAGTTTTTCTTGGCGCTGTCGAACCGGTTCGGCATCATGAACGAACCGCGGTTGGACAACGATCGTGGTCATGTCCGCCGGGACCACTCGGGCCCCGGGACCACCGTCGGCTCCGAAGGTGCGCCGCCGGTGGTCTCGGGGACCTTCTTTGCGGAGGTTCTCCGGACTCGCCTCCCAGCGCAAGCCTGCGAGATGCCCGCGGATCGTGCACGCACAAAGCCGGCCGGCGGCCATGCTACACACGCCCCGGCCATGCGCGAGTGCGACATCAGCCTCGAGATTCACTGCCCGCCCGAGCGCTTCTGGCAGCACTACTTCGATGCGGACTTCAACCGCGCGACCTTCCTCGACGGGCTCCACTGGGACGAGCCGACCATCACCGAGTTTCGGGTCGACGACGAGACGATCGTCCGCAACATCGCCGCGCATCCCAAGCTCGAGCTCGGAGGCAAGGTCGCCAAGATGATCGGCGAGAAGCTCGGCTACCAGGAGTGGGGGCGCTTCGATCGCCAGCTCGGCGAGTTCGAGTTCCGCCACCGGACCAACATCTTTGGCGACAAGCTGTGGCTGCGCGGCAAGATGTGGGGTGAGCCGGTCGGGACCGACAAGATGCGCTGGCGGACGCGGCTGACGATCGAATGTACGATCCTGGGTGTCGGCGGCCTGCTCGAGCGAGCTGCCGAGCACAACGTGTACAAGGCGTGGCCACAGTGTGCCCAGCACTGGAATCGCTGGTTCGCGGAGCACAGGTAGGACGTGTGGGGATCGGCCCCACCGGACCGTCTGAGTCGCCGCGCTGCCGGCGAGGACAATCCGCACGCTCTATTCTCGATTTGTTGGTTCGCCCCTATTGACCATTGCATTCGGGCTTGGTAAAAGCTCGAATGTTGTCGTAGTCGAGGTGCTCCGATGCTCGTCTCCACGCATACAAACCATTGAGTCAGCGCACGCGGAGCGCTGACTAGGCTCAGCCCTCCGAGCGCCGATTCTCTGGCGCGTCGCCCGATCGGGCGGCGCATCTGCGTGTCGAGGCTTCGTCGGCCCCTAGGGACCTCTCGGGTGCTCTGTCCCGAGGCTGCCCCTCCGCTCCACGATCGGACGCAGCGGCGAGCTCCCTCGCCGCACTCGTGCGTCGGCGCGCGACCGCAACCAACCCTTTGCTGGCGTAGCTCAGACAGCAGAGCACCGGCCTCGTAATCCGGGGGTCGTCGGTGCAACTCCGACCGTCAGCTCGAATGGCACGATCTCGATCGTACCAATCCAATAGTGGCAATTGCCCAACTACCACATCAGCCCACCGGGTTGATGAAGTCCGATCCACATGAACGATCACGCAATCACCCATGGCCCCATCGACCAGGGCGCGAGCTGTGAGGGCTCGGCTCCGACGATGCGAACCCCTACCCACACACCCATCACCCTGCCCTTCCGTCGTCGGCGTGTCCTTTGGGCCCTCGGCATCGAGCGCCCCGCCACCCCCGATCCGACGGCCGGCGGATTCACCCACTGAGCGGCAGGCTCGACGCGAGCGTCAGGAAATTCGATCATGACCACTCAACCTCCTCTGCTGCCCCCCTCGCTGCCGCTCCGTCGGCGCCCACACGTCGTCGATCCTCCGATGATGCGCGTGGAGACCGAGCGGGTCCGGCCTCAGATGCCGCGCACGTGCGCGGACAGACTGTTCACGATGCGCCGCCAGTTCCTCCATCCACCTCGCCCTGTCCACGAGTCGCACGGGGCATGGAGCTCGACGTTGGATGAGCGCCGGATCGTGACTCCGGAGGCTACGGGTTCGAACCCCGTCATGCCCCCTTCCGAATGGCAGGCCGAACAGTTGGTCGATCAGTTGGCTGCACAATTGGTCAATCAGACTGGAGATCTCCAGCCCTCGCGCCCCGCGGCGTTTCTCGGACCGAGCTGGTGCACGCACATCGGCGTGACTGTTCCACGTGCCGATCGCCGCGCGTGCCTGCGTTGCGGAAAAGTACTCTGACCCAAATGACCACAATCGGGCCCTCGATCATGCGATCGAGGGCTCGATTGTTTTTGGGTTGCGCCAGGTAAACACCGCTCGCTCGAGGGGGATCCTGCCCATATGAAACTCGGCTGATTCCGCCGGCCCCGGCGCCACTCTCGAAGCCTGCGGAGTGTTTTCGGGAGGCTCGGAATCGCACATGGCCGATACCTAGCGGGGGTGCTTCGAGCATTTCAGTATGTGCTCGTTCTCGAACCGCCATGCCTTACAAAATGCACGACGAGCACTTCCCCCTGGTTTTGACCGAGATGCGAGGGTGGGTGAGCGAAAACGATTGGGGACGCTTCTTCGCTGACTACGATCAGCTGCTCGCGCGCCAGGACCCTTTCGCTTCGGTGTTCGATTCGACCGGCATGCGGGTGCCCGAGCTGCACCAATTCCACAATCTCACCCACTTCATGCGTGAGCGGACCGAGCCGCTCCGTCGCCTGCATCTCGGATGCGCATGCGTGATGGTCACGCCCTTGCTCCGCGGACTGCTCGCGGCGCTTGGGCGGCTCGGTGGGCTGCCAATGAAGGTAGTGGTCCTGAACGACCGCGAGAGCGCCATCCGATGGGCGAACGAACGGCTGGCCCGCCATTCCGCCCCGCGGGCACAATCTGCCAATTAAAAGTGGATGTTGTCTTCGCAGGCGGGATCGACCTGGTTTGTCCAGGTCGGCAACTTGCCACGGTAGAGCAGCTCGTAGGCGGCGTGGACCTCCATGACCCGGCGGGCGTAATTGGCGGTCTCGCTGAAGGGGATCTCCTCGACGAACTCGTCGAGCCCGATGCCCGTGGGTCCCTGGCTCTTGGCTCGCAACCAGCGAGCGACGTTGCTGGGCCCGCCATTGTAGCTGGCGTAGGCGAACACCGGCTGACCGTGGAACTTGGCCAACAGCTCGGCGATGTAATAGCTGGCGAGTCGGCTGTTGGTCTCGATCTCGAACAGCACGTCGGGATCGAAGCGCTCGCCATTGTCGAGCTCGCCGAGCCGCTCGACCAGCTGGCGGCCGGTCCACGGCATGATCTGCAAGGCCCCGCGCGCGCCCACGTGCGAGACCACGTGCCGACGAAAGCGAGACTCGGTGTACATCAGCGCCCAGAGATGATGCGGATCGACCTCGCGCTCCCACGCGTAGCGCTCGATCGGCCCTCGGTAGGCGCGAAGGTGCCAGCGAGCTCGGTAGGCTGCGTCGCTCTCGCTCAGCTTGGCGAAGTGGTAGGGCTCGTACATGGCCCAAGTCAGCTGCTGGAGCAGCGCCTCGAAGGTCTGCCGCTGGTCCGCGTCGCGCAGCAGCTTGCGAGCGTCGCGGCTCGCCGAGGCCTTTGGGTTGTTCCACTCGGGCGCCCAGGACAGCCCGGCGACCAACGACTCGCTGCGAATACCCGACAGGTCACCGCCGCGCGCGGTCGTGTACTCGTCGCCGGCTCGACGAAGCTCGCGGGTCGCCTCGTCGAACCAACCGATCGAGTAGAGCTGCTCGGCCCGCGTTAGCGAGACGAACGCCTCGCCGAATTGCTGGTTGGCTTGGCGCAGCAGGGTCAGCGCCTCGCCGTGGCCGATCCAGCGAGACTCCC
>CBFGLP010000568.1:0-1696 GCA_965649595.1 uncultured Myxococcales bacterium
TTGCATGGATTGCAAGAAGAACGCGTCCATCACTCCGCGCGAGACCTTCGAGCCACCCGGGTTGGTTTCGGTCTTCAGCATCAGCGGCGGCACGGCGGAGATCAGCGCCGCCTTGGCCACGCGCTCGGTCCCGTACCGACCAATATAGCGGGCGACCTCGCCACCGCCGGTCGAGAACCCGACCAGGACCACGTTCCGCAGATCGAGGGCCTCGATCAGCGTCGCCAGGTCATCGGCGTACGTGTCCATCTCGTTTCCATACCAGGGTTGGCTCGATCGACCGTGGCCGCGGCGATCGTGGGCGATGCACCGATAGCCCTTCGAGGCCAAGAACAGCATCTGACTCTCCCAGCTGTCCGAGCTGAGCGGCCAACCATGGCTGAAGACCACGGGCTGCCCCGTGCCCCAGTCCTTGTAGTAAATTCGAGTGCAATCGGCCGTCGTGATCGTGCTCGCCGTCATGGAGATGATCCTTTCGCTATGGATGATCAATGAGAGCACCCCAGCGCCATGCGTCACGAATTCGAGCGCCTCACGCTCGACCGATGGAGGGCTCGCGATTACCACGATTCGAGGTTCCGGGCGGCCTGCGCGGCCCGGGAGCGATCGACGATCAGAGCGAGACGCTGCGCTCGCGCAGCGCCACCCCGACCTTGTCGCCCACGTACTTCAACAACGCCGCACGATCGCGGACCAGGTAGCTAGTGATCTTGATCGTGCGACCATTAGCGTCGCGCAGCACCAGGTAGCCGAACTCCGGCGAGTCGATCTCGCTGACCGCGTCCCAGCGCAGCTGCGTGCCGCCGAGCCGCACGCCCTGCTCGTCGAAGCGGACCCGCAGCGCGCCGCCGAGCTCCCGTGCGGTGCCACGGACGACCACGAGCGCGAGCAACACGACCAGCGCGACGGTGATCCACTCGCCGCTCGAGGTCAGCGCGGGTGTGAGTCCATGGGTCAGGATCCAGACCGCGCCGAGCATCAGCCCTGGCGCGAGCAGCAAGCCGACGATTGCGATGATGATGACCGAGCGTCGATCGACATCGAGGGGCAAGGTGTCGCTCACGGCCAAAGGGTACCGGCATGCACCGAGCCGCGGGCCATTCGAGCCAGCTCGCCAGCCCGAGCCCTCGGCGAGCGAGAGATGGGCTAACGCACGTGCACCGCGGGCCAGTGCGAACGCGACGCATTCGCATCGAACCATCGGACACCGATACAGAGCCTGTCCACGCGTTGATCGACAACCCTGTCTTGCATCCGAGCCATCTCACTAGGGCGCTTCGATGCGAGGGCAGCCCCCGGGCTCGTCGAGTTGCGGCCAACTTTCAGGTTACATCGATGACCTCGGTCGAGCGGTCCTCTAGACGGACCCCGCTGCCCGAGTAGCATGCGCGCCATGTCGAATCACCGTCTGCTATCGACCGCGCTCATGCTCTCGCTCGGCCTCCCGCTCGGGGCCTGCAAGGGCAAGGACACCGAGACCGTCACGGCCGACGACGCGGCTGGCAAGGACGCGACCGGCAAGGACGACGCGAGCAAGCCGAGCTTCGCCAGCTGGGACGAGATCCTGAACGGCGAGCAACGCAGCCCCGAGAACAAGGCCCGCGACGCCGCCCGTCACCCCAAGGAGACGCTCGAGTTCTTCGGCGTCCAGCGGAACATGACCGTGGTCGAGCTGTGGCCCGGCGGCGGCTGGTAC
>CBFGLP010000569.1:0-3290 GCA_965649595.1 uncultured Myxococcales bacterium
AGCTCGCGGTGGAGGTAGTGCGAGACCTGGGTCGCCGACCAGACCGTGAGCAGCCCGTTGGGCTCGACGTTGGCGACGGCGCAGTGCGGCTCGATCGCGCCGTGCGTGGTGCCCTCGAAGTAGTAGTCGCCGTCGATCACCAGCTCGCTGTCGGCCAGCGCCTGCTCGACGTCGCCGAACTCGAGCACCACGTCCTTCGACAGGTTGCCGCGCTTGTTGAAGGGGTTGATGCCGACCTCGCCGGCGAGCGCCTCTTCGGGGTCGTAGTAGGCCGGCAGCGGCTCGTAGACCACCTCGATCAGCTCGAGCGCGCGCAGGGCAGTGTCCTCGTCGGCGGCCGCGACCGCGGCCACGCCGTCACCGACGTAGCAGACCTTCGAGACCGCCAGCGCGGTCTCGTCGGGCGTCCACGGGATGATGCCGTAGGGGATCGACAGATCCTTGCCGGTGATGACCGCGTGCACGCCCGGCAGCGCCTCGGCCTTGCTCGTGTCGATCCGCAAGATGTTGGCGTGCGGGTGCGGGCTACGAAGGATCTTGCAGTGCAGCAGGCCCGGCAGCTTGAGGTCGTCGGTGTAGCGGGTGATCCCCCGCATCCGCTCCATCGCGTCGACCTTGCGGTGGCTCTTGCCCAGCAGCCAGCGCGAGCTCCCGTCGCTCACCCGCGATCGAGAGGTCGAGTCAGCCTGTTCGTGATCGGAGTCGTCTCGCTCGGCCATGCGATGCTTCCTTCAGTTCCCGTGGGCTTCAGGTGCCCGTCGGAGTCGGCTCCTGCGCAGCGGCACCCTGCGCCCCGAACATCCGCTCGCTCGCGTCCACGACCGCGTCGATGATCTTGGTGTAGCCAGTGCAGCGACACAGATTGCCGGCCAACGCTTCGCGCACCTCGAGGGGCGTAACCACCCGCTGGCGACGACGTAGCAACGCCTCGGCGCTCATCAGGATGCCGGGTGTGCAGAATCCACACTGCGCGGCGTCCCAGCGATCGAAGGCATCCTGCAGTGGGTGACAGCCCGCGGCGCGGTGCTGCGGCTCCCAACCGAGCCCCTCGACCGTCCGCACGGCTCGCCCCTGCGCGGCTACGGCCAGGGTCAGGCAAGCGAGCTGCGGGCGACCGTCGATCTGCACGGTGCACGCCCCACAGTCGCCCTTGTCGCAGCCCTGCTTCGAGCCGATCAGATCGACGCGGTAACGCAGCACCTCGAGCAAGGTCCAGTGACTCGGAGCGGCCACGTGGACCTCCTCGTCGTTGATGCGCAGCGACAAGAGCGTCTCCGCCATGGCCTGAGGTTCGCCCCCGTTCGGAGGCTCTGCAAGGCACCCGGACGAGCGCCCGGGCGGTCTCGGGCAGGCGTGGTCGTGCGCAAGCTCGCTCGTGCCCGCGAGCGCGACTCGCCCGAGTCTCGCGCCGCCTGCTCGGCGAGCTCGTGGACCACGGCTCGAGCACGACGCCGTGGCGCGCATCGGCGATCGCATTGGTGCGCAGGAGGATCGAGTGCTCGACCCTCTCGTACTGGATCCTCCACGTTTGATCCCAGCTCGCAGGATCCGAGCGCGATGATCGACGAGAGCGAGCACTCAATCCTCCCGCGCTCGACCGGCGTGTACGGATCGCTTCGCTGATCTTCGCGATGTCCGATGATCGATCGTGTCGTCTCGCGATCACTCGTGCAGCGTCGCAGATCCGAGTGTGTAGAAATGCCTCAGCCTGGATTCACCACTGCGTCATTGAGTGCACGCTCGGAGCCAAAACGCGTGCATCCGCGTGCGAGCGCGAACGGAGTCAGTACGGTGATTCCGCTGGGGGTACGAGATTTCCCGTGCGACTGCATGCGATCGATGATCCGGCCACGCAACGGACGAGTGACCGCGCGCTAGCAAACCGAGGCGAAACCAACATCTCGGTCGCGAGCGCGCGCGATCGATCGCTCGTCAGGTCGTCACCCCATCACGGGAATGGTTGCACCGCGGCGAGTGAACTACTAGGGTGGAGACATGGACGGCGCAGAGCGTGAACCCGCGAGCGTGGATCTGTCCCTGACCTCGATGAGCGCGCGAGTCATCAAGCGCTTCGAGGTCTACCGACGCGACAAGGGCCGCACCGGCATCTCGCGGATCCTCAACCACGACCCCAAGAGCGGGCGCAGTTGGATCACCGAGGTCCACGCCAAACACCTCGGCACCGGCGAGGTCCAGCGAGTCGAGCGAGTCACCGACCTCGACGACCTCGATCCGGAAGAACGGGCTCGCTACGAGCTTCGCCTGAGCATGGAGCTCGACGCCGAACAAGCCGCTCTCCCGGCGGTCTAGCTCGGCTCGCTCGATGGCGGCCCCGCAGCGGCCGGCCCCGCGCTACAAGTGCGCGTGGCCGGCCGTCCGCTCGTCGCTCGCCTGAGCGTCCTCGCGATCTTCTATGTCGTCCAAGGCCTCCCGTTCGGCTTCCAGGCGACGGCACTCCCCGCGTACCTGACCGCGAGCGGCGTCTCGCTGACCACGGTCGGGTTCGCCAAGGCGCTCTCGCTGCCCTGGCTGCTCAAGCCACTGTGGGCGCCGCTCGTCGATCGCTACACCAGCGATCGCTTCGGTCGACGACGAACCTGGATCGTCCCGCTGCAAGCGGCGCTGGCCAGCACCTGCCTCGCCGCCGCGTACGTGCCAGCCGACCAGCTCGCGCTGCTGCTCGTGCTGATCGGCCTGACCAACCTGTTCGCCGCGACCATGGACATCGCCGTCGATGGGCTCGCCGTCGACATGCTCGCGGCCGAGGACCTCGGCTACGGCAACATCGCTCAGGTGGTCGGCTACAAGCTCGGGATGCTGATCGGTGGTGGCCTGCTCGTGTGGGCCAGCGAGTGGATCGGCTGGCGCGGGCTGTTCTCGATCATGGCCGCGCTGATCAGTGTCGCTACGCTGGTCGCCCTGAGCTGGCGCGAGCCGGCGAGCGCGGGCCATCAGGGGCCAAGCCCGCGCCTCGAGCTCGGCCCGCTGCTGCGAACGCTCGCTCGCGCGGTCAGCAGCTCCGGGGGCCTCGCCCTGCTCGCGATCGTTGCCACCTACAAGCTCGGCGAGTCGATCAGCGACGCGATGTTCGAGCCCTACCTGGTCCGCGAGGCGGGCTGGGAGCTGCCGGAGATCGGGCTAATCATCGGCACCTGGGGGATGGGCTTCTCGCTCGCTGGCTCGTTCCTCGGCGGCCTGCTCGCTACTCGGCTCGGGCTCACCCGCGCGCTCGTGCTGCTGGTCGTGGCGCGCACGCTCTCGCTCGCGGGCATCGCGATGCTGGCCGCGTG
>CBFGLP010000570.1:0-8323 GCA_965649595.1 uncultured Myxococcales bacterium
AAGTCGATGCACGGCCACCTGCTCGGGGCGGCTGGGTCAATCGAGGCGGCGCTGTGCTGTTACGCGCTCCAACACGGGATCATCCCGCCGACGATCAACCTCGACGACCCGGACCCGGCCTGCGATCTCGACTACGTGCCCCACGAGGCTCGGCGGGTCCAGGTGGAGTATGCGCTGTCCAACAGCTTCGGCTTTGGAGGCACCAACGCCTGTCTAGTGCTTCGCAAGGCCGATTGAGCGGCCCCGCGCAGCACTGAACCGATGAAGTCCCTGGCGGTGCATCCGCCCACCCCGTGGGTCGGTGCTCGGCAGACGGGGCGTGCCAGATCGGGTAAAAGAGCAGCCAATGCGCTTTCACGTCGGAAGCGATCACGGCGGTATCGTCCTGCGCAAGCTGCTCGTCGAAGCGCTGCGAGATTGGGAGCAGCCCGTGCTGAGCGAGTTGGGGCCCGCGAGCGCCGACGAATCCGTCGACTACCCCGACGTCGCGGCCGAGGTCTGCCAGCGTGTGCTCCGTGACCGAGGGCAGGCGAACGGCGATGACGTGTTCGGCTTGCTGATCTGCGGCACCGGCCAGGGCATGGCGATGACCGCCAACAAGCTGCCGGGCATCCGCGCGGCCGTGGTCACCGATCCCTTCAGCGCGCGAATGAGTCGCGTCCACAACGACGCCAGCGTGCTGTGCCTGGGCGAGCGCGTGCTCGGCAGCGAGCTCGCCAAGCTGCTCCTGAAAGAGTTCATCGACGCCCGCTTCGAGGGCGGTCGCCACACTCGACGGGTCCAGAAGATCGAGAAGGTCGGCAGCCCGCCCGAGGAGGGGAGCTGACGCGCCATGGAGTGTCCGGTCTGCAGCGGCCGCAACACGAAGGTCGTCGACTCGCGCGAGAGTCGTGACGGCGTTCGGCGGCGGCGAGTCTGCAACGACTGCGGGCACCGCTTCACCACCCGCGAGCGGATCGACGAGACGCTGCCGATGGTGCTCAAGCGCAACGGCGAGCGGCAGCCCTTCGATCGCAGCAAGATCCGCCGCGGCCTCGACATCGCCTGCCGCAAGCGCCCGATCCCCGCCTCGGCGCTGGATCGGATCGTCCAGCAGATCGAGACCTGGGCATCGACCAAGGGCGACCGCGAGGTCGGCTCGGACGAGATCGGCGAGCGGATCATGCACTACCTCTACGGCCTCGATCAGGTCGCCTACGTCCGCTTCGTGTCGGTCTACCGCAGCTTCGAGAGCATCGCCGAGTTCGAGCACCTGCTCGGCGAGATGCAGAAGGCCGAGCGCGTCGACGTCGAGGGCCAGCGCACGCTGTTCCCCGAGATCGAGTCGTTGACCGGCTCGGTCGATCTCGATCACGAGGGCGAGCCGACCTCGTTGCTCGGTCGCACGATCGACGACGAGGTCGAGCTGGGCTCGGTCGCGCACTTGGCCGCCGAGCCAACCTCCGGCCGCCCGCAGCTCGACGAGGCTCGGGCGGTTCAGCACGCCCGCAAGCGCGCCCGCAAGCCTCCGCTCGACGTGACCCCGCGCGTGCCCTCGTCGGGTGATTGAGCTCGAGCTTATCGACGAACGCAGCCCCATGGATGAGCGAGCCTCCGACCTCGAGTTCATGCGCGAGGCCCTGCAGCTCGCTCGCGCGGGCACCGGGTCGACCTACCCGAACCCCTGCGTCGGGGCGGTGGTCGTACGCGAGGGCAGCGTCGTCGGGCGCGGTCGCTCCGACGTGACCGGGGGCCCGCACGCCGAGGTTCGAGCGCTGCGCGAGGCCGGCGAGCTAGCCCGTGGGGCGACCGTCTACGTCACGCTCGAGCCCTGCAACCACCGCGGGCGCACGCCTCCTTGCGTCGACGCGCTGCTGGCTGCGGGCGTCCGCGAAGTGGTGGTGGCGATCGAGGATCCGGCTCCGCACGTGGGCGGGGCCGGGATCGCGCGGCTGCGTCAGCAGGGCGTCGAGGTTCGGGTCGGCGTGATGGCCGAGCAGGGTAGGGAAGTGCATCGGCACTACCTGCACCACGTGAAGACGGGGCGGCCCTTCGTGACCCTCAAGGTGGCGTGCTCGATCGACGGCCGGATCGCGACCGCGAGCGGAGACAGCAAGTGGATCACCGGTGAAGCGGCGCGACGCGACGCGCATCGCCTGCGAGCCGAGCATCACGGCATCGCGATCGGAGCCGCGACGGTGCTGGCCGACGACCCGGCCTTGACGGTGCGCCTGGTCGAGGGCTTCGTCGACCCGCTGGCCTTCGTGTTCGATCCCCGCTTGCGGGTGGCGAGCAGCGGTCGACCGCACCAGTTGCTGCGTCCGGGGGTGGTGTTCCTGCACAGTGGGCAGGCGTCGGACCAGGCCCGGGCTGCGCTGGCGCATAGCGGGGCCGAGGGGGTCGAGCTGCCCTCGGGGCCGGACGGCATCGACCTGGACGCAGCGCTGGATTGGTTGGGCAAGCGAGACCTTCGCTCGCTCATGGTCGAGGGCGGCGGACGCTTGCTCGGCGCGTTCGTGCGA
Organism: uncultured Myxococcales bacterium; assembly: GCA_965649595.1. Lineage (GTDB taxonomy): Bacteria > Myxococcota_A > Polyangia > Nannocystales > Nannocystaceae > Plesiocystis. The sequence continues at coordinate 2,502 of CBFGLP010000570.1, forward strand.
GCGGGCCTGTGGGACGAGCTGTGGGTCTATCGAGCGCCGCTGGTGCTCGGCTCGGGGTTCGCCGCGTTCGAGGGCCTCGCGCTCGAGCGAGTCGCCGATGCCGAGCGGCTGCGGGTCGTCCGTCGAGAGATGCTGGGCGACGATGAACTGGTGGTTTACGGACGCGGTGCGCTGATCGCATCGGCGGAAAGCGGACCGAGCGACGCGCTCGTGTAGTCCGGATCACGAAATTATCGAGTCTGTGTCTGCCGCGATCGATCGCGGCGGATAGGGCATGTGGCACCCATGCGAGCCCCCATGCGCCTGGCCCCCTCTGCGCTTTTTGCGTTTTCTCTGGCCTGTTCAGGTGATTCATCCTCGGACGACGAGCTCGATACGACCGACGAGTTGAGCAGCACGGACACGACCGAATCCACGGATACGAGCAGCGAGACCGACTCCAGCGAGACCGACTCCACGACCGAGAGCACCGACGGCACCGAGAGCACCGACGGCACCGACACGACCGACGGCACCGACACCGGTGATCCTCCAGACCTCGAGGGCGTGTGCGGCAATGGCCTGCTGCACGTCGACGAAGCGTGCGACGACGGCAACGAGATCGCGGGTGACGGCTGCGAGAACGACTGCACCTTCACGGTCACGCTCGAGTGGTCGTCGCTCGTCGAGCCCTACCCGGACTTGCCCTGCTCGGAGAACCAGCTCGCCGCGCTCAATCCCGACGGCGATCTCGTCACGGTCGGTAACGTTCACGATGGAATGAACTCCAATGGCGGGCGCATGCGCGTCAGGACTTGGGATCGGGCCACGGGCGAGACCCTGAACGAGTTCATCTCATCGGCCAATGGTGCCGTCATGTTTCCCGAGGAGGTGGACCTGGACGTCACGTCCGATGGCCTCGTGTTCGTCAGCTACGCCGGTCGGATCAACGGCTCCGATATTGGCATGGCGTGGCGCTTCTCGAGCGACCTCGTGCTCGACTGGGTGGCCAACGGGCTTCCGCTGGGCGTCGGCGGACTGCCCTTGCCGGGCATCGCCGGAGCTCCCGACGGCGGCGCGGTCGTGCTCGTGGCAGGTGGTGGCCTGCGGCGGCTCGACGCCAACGGAGTGCTGGATGGCTCGGCCCAGGTCCCCAACATCTCGTTCGTGCAAGGCGACGACGCTGCCGACCTCGCGAACCTCGGCAACGGTCAGATCGCCGTGCTCGCCTCGAATTGGATCGACCTCGAGTATGCCAGCGAGGGCGTGATCGTCACCTACGACGCGCTGAGCCTGGCCGTGGTCGGCGAGCCGATCACGTGGCCCTTCGCCGACCACCAGGGCCTCCAGTACAGCGAGCTCGAGCGGCGCGGCGACTCGATCGTCGCGTTTGGAGCCGCTGACGGCGGAGAGTTCGACTGGTTCGATCTCTACGCGGGCATTCGAACCATGGACGCCGACGATGGCAGCTTGAAGTCCGAGCTCGTCGTGTCGCAGTTCGGCTTCATCCACCCGAGCTCGCTGCACGGGATCGGCCTCGGCGCCGACGGGAGCAAGGTCGTTGCGATCGCCAACTACCTGTTCGCCGTGGACGCCGACGACGACATCCTCTGGCACGTCGACGTCCTCGATCTCTTGCCCGAAGCGAGCACCCAGGACGGCTACCTGGTCCCGAGCTTCACCGACGCGGTGATCGACGACGATGGGGTGATGTTCACCGGCGCGGTCCAGGTCCCCGGAGAGGCGTGCTTCAAGACCGCCTGGGCCGGTCGGATCTCGTGGTGAGCCGCGCTCAGCTGCCGAAGTAGAAGCTCGTCGATACCCCGAGCAGGATCGTGTTCACGAACGGCTGGCCCTTGCCCGCGGGGGTCGCCCCCAACCAGCCGAGCTCCGGTCCGATCGCCCAGCCACCGCCGCGATCGGGCCGACGCTTGGCCGCGAGCGGGAAGAACTCGTAACGGATCGAGCCTTTGAACAGCGCGCCACCGAAGCCCGGACGCACACCCTCGGCTCGATCGATCACGCGTCCGCCACCAAAGCCGAACCCAGCCCGGATCGACAAGGGGTAGCGCTGCACGGGGATGAACCCGAACTCGACCAGCAGCGAGCCCTGAGCCAGCATCTGCGACCCCGCGACGCCCGTGTGCCCGCCGAGCGCGATCCCGATGCTCATCCACGGGAACACGGCGTCGCCGGCCTGGATGAACCCACCACCGCCACCGAGCGGTGAGGGGGTGTCGAGATCGATCACGTGGGCGAAGCTGAGCGTGCCCATCGCCAGCACGCCGAAGTAGGGCCCATCTACTCGCGGGGGCCGGATGGGCTCGGCGTCCGTGGGCGCGCTGCCATCATCGACATCGACCTCTTCGAGCTCGTCGTCGGGGTTGCCGTCCGCTTCGAGCTCATCGGCTGACTCGGGTTCGGCTTCGACCTCGTCGGTCTCCGGTTCGGTCGTGGATGTCTCGTCGGTGGCGACATCGGTCGTCGCGTCGACTGCCGGCTCGCTCGGACCGTCCTCGCTCGGCTGCTCGACTCCTTCGGAGCTCGCACCTTCAGCCGGCCCTGCCCACGCGCTCGTGGGCGCGAGTGCTCCGAGCATGGCGAGACCGATGTTCCGCCACGTGCTCGGCGAGCTCGAGCGCGAGGAGTTCGGCGCAGGAACCGCGAGGTCCACGTCCCGAGCATGGACCGAAGCTTCCGAGCGACGCAAGCCCGACGACGCGCTCTTCGGAAGATCACCCACGCACCGGACGTCGCGCGCGGGCCCCCGACGGTTGCCGTCACGCACCGCGACGTCTAAGGTCGGGCGCCCGCGCTGAGGAGAACACGAAGCAGGATGGACACGCGGCGAGCTCTCGAGATCTTCGGTGGCTTCATGATCGGAGCCGGGGTCACGGTCGTCGGCTACGAGCTAGCAGGCTCGAGCACGGGCAGCCAGGACCCCCAACAGACCGAAGAGGGTGAAGATCCGGTCCCGGAGGCCAGCGGCACGGCCGACCGGCCGATCGGACCGAGCGAGACCGCGATGGCGGCCGCAGCCGAGCAGCAGCGCGCGACCGAGGACGCCGCGGTCGGCACGGCCTCGGGGCCCTACGCAGCCGATGCCGAGGGGCACTACGTCGAATTCACTAACATCTACTACCCGCCGGTCGAATTCACGGCGGATCACGAGCAAGAGTTTCCCAAGCACGGGCTCGTGTCGGCGGGCGCGGTCCTGATCCGCGAGCGGCCGGACCTCGAGTCGAATCGGCTGGGCATGCTGCGGGCGGGCAGCCGCGTGCGGGTCGACGGCCAGCGGACCTTCGGCGGTGGGTGTGAGAGCGGTTGGCACCGCGTCTTCCCCGAGGGGTGGATCTGCATCGCGGCGGGGCTCGAGATCGCCGACGCTCCACCGGACGCGGGCGGGATCGACGTCGCGGCGCCCGACGTGAGCAGCTCGATGCCGCTCGACTACTGGCGAGTCAACGACGACGGCACCCCCTTCTTCCATCGCCTGCCCAGCTACACCGAGCAGGACCAGGCCGACGCGGCCGCGCTCGCCTGGCTCGCCGCGAAGGGCCGTGAGCCGATGCCCACCGATCGCTCGGCCCGGCCCGACGACGTGCCCGCGGTCGTCAAGGAGTACCTCAACGCCGGCTTCTACGTGACCGTCGCTTCCGAGCACGTTCATAACCAGCGTCACTTCCTCAAGACGAACCGAGGCGTGTACGCGCGCAAGCGCCAGCTCGGCAAGAAGGAGGGCTCCGAGTTCGAGGGCCAGATCCTCGCCGACGAGCAGGCCCTGCCGATGTACTTCATCGTCCGGCAGCTCGAGTTCATGCGCCGCGAGGGCGACACGGGTCTGCTGACGGCGACCGGCGAGAAGCCCACGCGCCGTGCGACTCATCCCTTCGAGCGCAAGGTCCGAATCGGCGACTACGACTACTACGAAGACGGCGAGGGCCGGCTGCTCCGGGCCTACGCGGTCGGAGCCGCGGTCAAGATCAAGCGACCGCCCGGGATCAAGGCCGAAGAGCACTGGATCCATGTCGACCTGTCCGAGCAGACGCTGGTCGCCTACATCGGTGATCGCCCGGTGTTCGCCACGATCGTGTCGACCGGCAAGGAGCCCGGCATGACGCCGGTCGGCGTCCACCGCCTGCAGAGCAAGCACATCGCCACGTCGATGCGCGACCAGCCGGTCGAGGACGACGCCTACTCGATCGAAGACGTGCCGTGGACGCAGTATTTTCACAACAACGTCGCGCTGCACGGCGCCTTCTGGCACGGCGGCTTCGGCCTGGTGCGCAGCCACGGCTGTGTGAACCTGTCGCCGCCCGACGCCCGCTGGCTGTTCGGCTTCACCGAGCCCGCGTTGCCCGACGGCTGGCACTCGGTCTCGCCGGCGACCGGCGCGTTCGGCAAGGGCTCGGCCGTCGTCGTCACCGAGTGATGCGCGTGGACCCGGCCTTCGAGCCCGCGCTGCAGCGCGAGCTGAAGCAGCGCGCCGCTGCGACTCGCCCATGACCTCGCCGCCTGGTTCGACGATCGGTCTGCGCGCGCTGGACCGCGAGCTCGCGCCCTACCTCCGCTCGATGCGCTGAACTCGCCCGCGGGCGCGAGCTCGGCGTCATGGTCCCGTCGCGACTCGCCAGGATCGGCGTTCGCGTCGCGCCGGAATTGCGAGCACGCGCGGAGTCGGTGTCGCCTTTCTCCCGACCAGGTGCGTGGGTGAGCGCGAGAACAGCGTCGCTCGGCCCGCTGCACGCAGGGGCGCCCGGCGCGGACACGCCCGCGGCGCCGTGCTACACATGGCACCCATTTCCGCGAAGCAGGAGACGCGAGTTCCATGAAGGTCTACGGACACCCGATGAGTACGTGTACGCGCAAGGTCCTGATGACGCTGGCCGAGAAGGGCCACCGGGCCGAGTTCGTCCTGGTCGACATCATGAAGGGCGAGGGCCACAACGCCGAGCACCTCGCGCGGCAGCCGTGGGGCCAGATCCCGGTGTTCGAGGACGATGACGGCTGGCAGCTGTACGAGTCGCGGGCGATCTGCCGCTACCTCGACGCCAAGCTCTCGGGCCCCTCGCTGATGCCGGCCGATCTGCGCCAGCGCGCCCAGGTGGAGCAGTGGATCTCGATCGAGACCTCCAACTTCACCGCCCCGGCGATGAAGATCATCTACAACCTCGTGTTCGGCAAGTTCTTCGGCAAGGAGCCCGACATGGCCGCCGTCGAGGAGGGCCGCAAGGGCGTGAAGAAGGCCGTCGCGGTGATGGAGCGCCAGCTCGAGAACCGCAACTTCCTGGTCGGCGACGGCCTCACTCTGGCCGACATCTTCTTCATGCCGTACATCGAGTACCTCGCCGCCGCCGGCGAGCTCGGCCTCATCGACGCCAGCGAGCGCGTCGGCCACTGGTGGCGCCGCCTCAGCGAGCGGCCCACCTGGGCGCAGGTCATCGGCCGGACGAACGCCGCCTCGTGACCCGCCGGGCGCCTCACCCTCGCGCCCCGTCCCCGACGGCCGCGTCCGTACATGTCCCTTCGGACACGTGCGACGCGGCCGTCGCCGCGTCCGTCGCCGACCGACCTGTCCCTGCGGACACATCCGACGCGCCCGCCGCCGCATCCGTCACCGCGCCCCGCGACGCGCCGGCTCCAGCCCGGCTCCCGGCCGCACCTGTCCTCGCGGCCATCCGGGCGCTCCTGCCCCTCTCCGCCTTCGCCTTGCTCGCGCTGCCCGCCTGCGACCCCGCGCGCCAGCAATCGCCCGCGCCCGCCCCTGCCCCCGCGCCCCCGACCGCCAGGCTCACCTCGAACCTCAAGCCCGACGAGGACCTGCGCCTCTTGCCCGCGCTCGC
>CBFGLP010000571.1:0-6360 GCA_965649595.1 uncultured Myxococcales bacterium
TGGCTGGATCCGCGTCCAACGCCCGCAACAGCTGGTCCAGCCACCCCGGACCCGGGCGTGCGCCACTTTCGAGGAACACGTAGACGTCGGCCGACTGCGCGACCAGCTGATTGAAGCTTGCCGGCGCACCGCCGGGTGACGGCACCTCGAGCTGCGCCACGCCGGGCAGCTCGGCGCGCAGCGCAGCTGCCAGCCCGTCCTCATCGGGCGCGGGGTCGACCAGCACGACGAAGTCGAACGCTCGCGGCGTGGCTTCGTGCAGCGCGACGAGCGTGTCCGCGAGGCCCTGCGAGCGCACGGTGACGTGCACGCCAATGAGAATGCGCCGGGGAATCGTCGGCATCACCATTCCTCGTTGCTGGCCACCACACCATCGCCGAGTATCCGATCCAATGTCCGCCACGGGCTGTCGGGCGACTCGTCAGCCCAGTCTTGGACGGCAGCGACCCGCCGGTCGAGATCCGTGATCGTGCGATCCGAGGCGCAGTAGAGCCAGCGATAGCACGAGCGCAGCTCCTCGATGCACGCGCCGATCAGCTCCTGGCGGAGCGCGGCGGCCGGGGCATGAAACGAGATGCACGAAGTGGGCATGCCGTGAATGGCGAGCTCCCGCCATTGGCCCGGGATCACCGAGTATTCGCCACCCTCGACATCGACCTTGATGAGCCCGCAATCGATGATCGCGTTGGCCTCCATGAAGTCGGGCAGCCTGACGCCCTGCACGCGCTGGCTCGGCTGCGTCGGGCGATCCGACGCAGGTACGATCCCCGACATGCTATCGCCGAATGCGCTGCTATCACCGTGATACATGCCCCCGGCGTAGAGATCGATCGGCCCCGACAAGGGCGCGATGCAGTCGCGATGTAGTGTGATGCGCTCGCGCAACGCCGGGTTGGCCGCGACGTTGGCGACCAGCTCGGCGTGCGCGACCGGGTCGGGCTCGATCGCGTGAACCCAACGCGCCCGCCGAGCCGCGTACAGGGTCGTGGGTCCGATCCACGCGCCGACATCGACGCAGCTGTGCGTCGGTCGCAGGAACCGACGGAACACCGCGAACGTGTGCGGCTCCCAGCTCCCGGCGCTCACCCGGGCCCAGAACGCTCGCCGCGTGCCTCCTGGCTCGACGACAAACGACTCTCCTTCGACGGACACGGTCTCGGTCATGGCAGCCTCACCAGATCGTCTCCGGAGGAGCACCAGCAGCGCTGGTGTTGAACTGGAACGCGTTGCCTTCGAAGTCGAAGTCGGGCACGTCGATCTTGCACCACACGGCGTAGTCGAACCCGCCCGAGCCTGCGATCACCCGGACCTGGATCTCGACGTCGTCGTCGACCTGCTTGATCAATACGGCCTGCTTCGACTTGGTCTCGAGATCGAGCGGGACGTAGTAGTTGTTGCCGTGGAAGTTCGTCATCGGGCTGGTCGGCGCGACCAACAAGGTCTTGTACTGGCCCGCGCTGTCGTAGATGATCGTGAACTTGAACTGGTAGTCCTCGCTCGCGGGCCAATTCAGCGTCACGACCGATCCGGTCACTGTGCTGGCCGGTGGCAAGACCTGCGTGGGATAGATCGAGATCTGCCCCGCGCCGTCCGGGTAGAGCTCGGCGATAGTCACGGTCTTGGGCGGCGACACGTCGGCCAGCGTGATGTCGGAGTCATCGACCGGGTAGCTGTCGAGCTCGTCGATGTCGACCATCGGAGTCGCGACCTGCTTCAGCGCCGAGCTGCCGCCATCGGTGCCGTCGCAGTTGAACACGAAGCCGCCGGTCTTGGCGACCACGCTGACGTCCTTGATGCTCATGCCGCCCGAAGGGATCAGCTGGATCTGCACCTCCGATGCGCCTGGCATCTGCGGCGACCTCTGCAGCCGCTTGACGCTGCCGGCGTGGTCGAGACAGATCTCGACGCCCCAGGTCAGCCCGTCGAGGTCGAAGATGCCCGCGCCGTCGTAGTTGACCTGCTGCTGCTCGCGGCCTGGCCAGCTCGCGTCCCCGTTACCCGAATCCATGTGCTCCACTTCACCGAGCAACATGCCGCCCGGGTTGGCGTTCTCTGCGATGAAGTCGATGCCGGACCTCAGCTCCTTCATCACCACGCGCGCGCCGGTCGGGCCCTGGCTGGCCGTGCCGCCCTTTTGGATCAGCGTGAAATTGTAGATCTCCTTGGTCGCGGTGGGGTCGATCACGGGCGGGCTGCCGATCGCGGGCGCCGAGGTGCCCAAGATCGTGCCGAACGCGAACACCCAGTCGGCCCACTGGTCATCGGCCGCGATCTGCTGCAAGCGCGCGATCGCGACTTGCACGTCCTCCATTGCGTACGCACCTTGAGCGCCGCGGAAGAAGAACTCGGGCACCAAGAACACTTTCAAGGTCGTGCCCGGTGCCTCGGGCGGCGAAGCCTGCGGCAGGTTGTCGAACGCCGTCTGGATCGCGCGCGTCATCAGCTCGCAGCGCGCGTCGATGTCCTCGACGGGGTCGGGCAGGCCCAGATAGGTGCCCTGGACGACCTTGCGCTTGATCGGGTCGTAGATGGTGTTCGCGGGCGAGGTGTCGATCTCGTAGGCAATGAATTGGACCTGAGTGTACGGCATGGCGATGCTCCGATTTCGTGGTGGGGATCGAGTCACCAGGCCGCTGGACGCAGGCCCGAGGTGAACTTGATGATGTAGTTGACGTAGATGTTCGACGGCCGAGTCTCGTAGGCGCTCACCTGGACGTCGCCCGGCGGTGTTTGGAGGTTGTTGGTCGGTCCGCCATTGGTCAGCTGCTTGGTGCCCAAGGGTGCGCCCGCGGCCGATCCACTATTCGCTGGCGCGGCGGTGGTCTCGGCAGACAGATAGATGTGCTCATGGGCTTGCACGGCGAAGGGCTGAATCGAGCCGACGCCGCTGTTGGTCGCGCTGCCGCCAGCCGGATCCGTGCGGGTGCCGGCGTCCTTGTCGACCCCGGCGCCCGCGTCGGTGCCTCGCCAGAAGTAGCCGCGATAGTCGGGGATTTGAAAGCTGTCCCCGCTACCACCATAAAGGTAGCCCAGCACGGCGAACAGCTCCGGGTATAGATAGACGCTCAACGAGCGACCGTCACATAGCATCCAGCCCCACGACTCGAGCTCGTTGGTTACGTAATCGCCGGTCTCGGAGCTGGTCGGTGGGCTGGCCGTATTCGGTATCGGCGGCCCGAGCTTGCCCGCGAACGCCATGAGCGCGCCGACCGGTGGCTCGCCAAAGCCCGGCCGCACGAACCCCATTGGCGCGCCGATCGGATCCCTCATGTCTGCTCCCGGCCGTCTGCGGCCAAGCCCAGCGAGGTGGCCGCCCACTCGTCGAGGATCTGCATGGAGGTCGGCACCACGATCTCCCAGGATGGCCCGACCTCGTGCTCGGTCCGCTCGACGAGCGCCGAGTGCTTGAGGTCGTTGACGAGCGCGAGATCGTCGTCGAGCGCGGGGACCAGCCGATCTTTGCCGTCCCACACCATCCCGGACGCAAAGAAATATAGAAATGCCATTACTCGGCCGGGCTGAGCCGGGAGCAGGACCCGCGCCTGGTCGGCCTGGAGAAAGCTGGTGAACAGGGCATCGTCGGCGGTGCCGGAGGCCCCGTCATCTGGCGTCGGGCCGAGCTCGGCGTCCGGGCCGACATGGAAGCTGTAGGCCATCTCCGGCCACTCGAGGACCTCGTCGAGGAACTGCAAATAGCGCGGCTCGTTGACGATCCACGGCGAGGGGGGTGAGCTCGACGGCGGCGAGCTGCCGAGGCCGCTGGCCTGCCCGCCAGTCAGCGCGGCCGCGCGCTCGAGCAGCAGGCGCACGCAGGCGCTCTTGAGCTCGCGCTGCTCGATCTGTCGGTTGGCGAGCGGGGAGCGGGGGGGAGCGGCGCGTGTGCCAGCGCCGGCTCGGTCCTGATAAATCGCGACTTGTTGGCGATAGGACCTCATCATTTCGCGGTAGATCGCGATGCGCCACTCGTCCATCGCACGGGCCGTCGGCGCGCACTCGACCTCGACGTTCACCAGCACCTGCGGATCCGAAGGCGGCGACAAGCTCGGCTCGATGTCCATCACCGAGACGGGAATCGTCGAGTCCTCACCGTAGGCCTGCAAAGCCGCGCTGCCAGCCCCGGCGCTGAAGGCTTGGCGCCCGACCAGCACCATCGGGGTCGGCAGTCCAGGTGGCGTCGACACGCTGCCCACGAACGCATTGACGGCGCAGTAGCCGGGAGGCACGACGATCTGCTTCTCCTCGCCGCCTCGCAGCGTCGCCGTCACGAACTTCTGCGCCAGCGGAGGCGGCTCGAGCTCGGTCACGTCGTAGTAGGAGGCCAGCCGCGCGTAGTTGCTCGGCTGGATGTCCTCGAACGAGTAGATCCCGAGCTCCGCGGGTGGAACCGGGCGGGCCAGCTTCAGCCCGGTCAGCGAGCGCTCCTGCGCGATGTAGCGAGCCGCCGGCCGGCGAACCAGGAATTCGAGCATCAGGCGGTTGCCGTAGTTGACGACGAACGCCTGATAGACCTTGTTGAGCCAGCGGAACACCGCGCGCATGTTGCTGCGCCCGGATGTATTGTCGATCACGCTGGTGACCAGGTCCTCGACCTGGTTCATGGTGCTGCTCGCCCGCAGCAGCGAGACTTTGCGGCTGATGCGATTGACCGTCTGATTGAGGATCTCGCGGGCGAAGCGGGTCACCTCGTCCAGACCGGGCTCGGTGCCTGGCTGGGTTGTGCGTGTCCAGCTCCCGTCGAGGGTCGCCTGCGTGGGTGGTCCGTAGCTGGTCTGGAATTTGTCGTATTTGTTGGTGACCGTCTTCTCGGCCACCATCTTGCGGGTCTCTTCGAGCAAGCTGGTGCGCTCGTCGGCGTCGTCGTTCTGCAGGACCTGCTCGTCGCTGGCTCGGCTCTCTTGGACCTCGACGCGTCGCTGGGTGTGCCGCCGCGAGATCTGCTTGCGTTCGCCACGCATGACGTTCTCGATTCGCGCGACCTCGCCGGCCACGTAGCGGACCAGGCGTTGCCGCACCAGCTGGAGATCGCCGATCGCATAAGGCTCGATCCACCCCGTCTCGCTCGCCCGGGCCAGCGGTCCCACGACGCCGGCGGCGGGCGGCAGCGGAAAGATGCTGGCGGGCAAGAGCACCGTGGCGTTGGCCAGCTCGACGACCAGCTCTGGTGCGAGCTCGGCGGGGGCGAGCTTGCCGTCCGTATTGACCGTCATCCCCAAGTCGATCACGTGCGCCAGCCACAGCGACTGCGCGAGGTCGGTCAGCAGCGCCCAGTCGTAGCCGAGCGTCACGACCAGCGCGAAGTAGCTCTGCCAGATCCGGTCGAGCGTCGCTCGATAGTCCGCGCTGACGAAGTAGCTGGCGGGCTCGTGGTAGCGGGCGAGCAGCGCCTCGAGCTGCTCGTCGAGTCGAGCCAGCCAATCGTGCGGATCGGGGCTATGGCGCTGCAGCTGCTCCGCCAAGCGCGGGAATTCACGCACCGGCCCAGCGAGGCTACGCAGGCTGGCGACGAACTCGCCCTGGTAGGGCGGGTCGCCGTCGATGAAGCTCACCGCCAGGTTCTCGGCCGTGTAGCGGTCCTGACGGGCCGCGGCGCCGAGATCCGCGTAGAAGCTGCTCGAGGGCGGGCTGCTCGCGACATACTGGATGAAGCCATATTGCAGGTCTTCGTCGGTCACGCGCGGCCACCGACGGACATAGACATACTTGAAGAGCTCACCTGGCTGGTCGGCGATGATCGGCAGCGTGCCTGGCTCGGTCGGGTACTCGGGTGTCGGCCCGGGCGGGCAGATCGGATCATCCGGATCGATCGGAGGCCAGGGCTGCACACCGTCGCTCGGGCACGCAGCCATCAGACCCTCGAAGTGGCCCTCGTCGTGCTGGCCGGCGATGCCGAACCGAATATCGGCAAACACGCCAGTATTGTCGATCCCGTCGATACGCACGTTTGCTCGTTGTTGCAGGTATCCGTGCACATAGCAGCCCGAGCGGAACCGAATGTTGAACGGGGTCTCGCGGTTCTCGTGAATCGCTACGACCTGCTCCTCCTGGGGGACGAGCTTGCAGCGGATCCGCGCCAGCGAGGGGACGCCATCGCTCGGATTACGGCTGATCGAGAGCTCGAAGACGAGCTGCCCGTCGAGACCAGTCCAGGTCCTATTTACCAGCTCGCTCATGGGCAAAAAACACAGCGACGAATGGAATGGGCGATCTGCACCGCGCAGCCGCCCATTCCCGGCCCGCAGGCGCTCAGGCCATGACCACGTTCTCGAGGTTGAACTGGAAGGGCGTCGAGTTGCGACCCGGGCCGCCGCCGGTCAGCACGATGTCGGCCTTGGCGATGCCGAGCAGCGAGAGCTCGGTGTT
>CBFGLP010000572.1:0-3575 GCA_965649595.1 uncultured Myxococcales bacterium
GCCCACTGCATCTCCGAGTGGGGCCACGACTTTCGGCCCGAGTACATGCAGATCGGCGAGTTCATCCGCACGCTGCCGGCAGCGACGCGGGTGCTCGCGTGCACGGCCACGGCTACGCCGGTGGTTCGCGACGAGATCCTCGCCAAGCTCGAGCTCGGCCCGCGCACGGCCCAGATCGTGCGGGGCTTCGCGCGGCCCAACCTCCGCTTGCGCGCGCTCGAGGCCGGCCGTCGCCGCGATCGCGTCCAGGCGATCGACGATCTGCTCCACCAGGCGATCGGCTCGCCCGAGCGGTGCGAGGGCTCGGCGATCGTCTATGCCCCGACTCGCAAGACCAGCGAAGAAGAGGCCGCTCGCTTGGCCGCCGATGGCTGGCGCTGTCAGGCCTACCACGCCGGGCTCGAGCCCGAGCAGCGCGAGGCGGTCCAGCGCGGGTTCTCGTCGGGCGCGCTCGACATCGTGGTCGCGACCAACGCGTTCGGCATGGGCATCGATCGCGGCGACGTGCGAGCGGTGATCCACTTGGCCCCGCCCGGATCGATCGAGGCCTACTACCAAGAGGTCGGCCGAGCGGGCCGCGACGGTCAGCCGGCTTGGGGGCTGCTGCTCTACTCGAGCCAGGATCTGCCGCTGCGCCGCCGCTTGCTCGAGCTCGACATCGACGGTCGCGCCCCCGACCCCGACGTCGTCGAGCACAAGTGGGGCATGTTCCTCGAGCTCTTGCGCTGGGCCGAGGGCGGCAGCTGCCGGCACGACGCGATCCTGCGCTACTTCGGCGACGAGGCCGAGCTCTTGCAGGGCTGCGGCCACTGTGACGTGTGCGAGGCGCTGGCCAGCGCGGAGCCGAGCGAGTTCGACGACGAGCAGACCACCGTGATCGTCCGCAAGGCGCTCTCGGCCGTGGCCCGGATCGATCGCCGCTTCGGCCTGACCGCCGCGGTCGCCCTGTTGATCGGCCGCAGCGACCCCCGACTCGAGCGCTCGGGTCTCGACCAGGTCAAGACCTTCGGGGCGCTGGCCGACGAGGCCCGCGACTACGGCGAGGCTTGGGTCAAGAAGCTGCTGCAGCGCTGCGTCGCCGCGGGCTGGGTCGAGTTCACGCAGGACGAACGCCCGCTCGCGGCCCTGACCCGTGAAGGACGCGAGGTCATGCAAGCGCGTCGACCCGCGCGGATCGTCCTGCCGCCGACCAAGGAGCCGACCCGCTCGAGCGAGGCCGGAGCGCGCGGCGATCGAGCCCGCGGCAAGGTTGGCCCGAGCGTCGAGCTCGACGCCGAGGGGCACCAGCTCTTCGAGGCCTTGCGTGCGCACCGGCTCGAGGTCGCCCGTCACGACGAGGTCCCGCCCTACGTGGTCGCCAGCGATCGAACCTTGCGAGAGCTCGCGCTGCTGCGACCGCGGACGCTCGACGAGCTCTTGCAGGTGCACGGGATCGGCAAGGCCAAGGCCGAGCGCTACGGCGAAGGCTTGCTCGATGTGGTGCGCGAGCAGCTCGAGCACCGGCCATCGAGCGCCCGCGAATCACATCGTCGAGCGTGACGATAAGACAATATTTTCAATTACTTACAGGTAGTTATCCACATAATTTGCGAGCCTGTGGACATCTTCGTGGGCGCGCGGGTCGTCGAGCCGGCCATCCGTGGTCGACAATCATCACGATGACCGCCCACGTGGTGTGCACTCGTCGAGGCCGAGTCGAGCACCGAGTCGGTGGGTAGACTGGTGGACGGTGGCCGAGCGTACGGCCACGTGGCCGAGCCCTCGGCCACCCACTTCGGCCACTCGCTCGCAACTAGTTGAAATTCATCGAGCCCGCCGTGGCATGCCGCTCGCTCTAGCGGGCGCCCATGCTCACCCGCACATTCTCCGCAGGGATCCTCGGCGTCGAGGGCTATGTCATCACCGTCGAGGCCGACGTCGGCCTCGGCCTCCCTTGTCTGACGATCGTCGGTCAAGTCAGCGGAGCGCTCAACGAGGCCCGCGAGCGGGTCCGCAGCGCCCTGACCCACTGCGGTCACTCGGTCCCGCCGCGCAAGCAGATCGTCAACCTCGCGCCGACCGAGCTGCGCAAGGACAGCCCTGGGCTCGACCTCGCGATCGCTTGCGCGTTGTTGGCCAGTCATGGGCTCATACCGAGCGAGGCGCTGGCCGGCACCTTGCTGTGGGGCGAGCTGGCGCTCGACGGCCGCCTGCGCGCGGCCATGGGTACGCTGGTGGTCGCCGACACGGCCCGCAAGCACGGCTTTCGCCGCTTGATCGTCGCCTCGGACAGCGCCAACGAGGCATCGCTGCTGTCCGACATCGAGATCATCCCCGCGCCCGATCTGCCGAGCCTCGTCGCGCACCTTCGCGGCGAGCGAGCGCTGACCAGCACGCCGCCCTCGTGCTCGGCCAACGACAAGATCACGGTCGGCGGACAGGAAGACATGCCAGACATGGCCGACGTTCGCGGGCTGCTACTGCCGCGCCGGGCCGTCGAGGTCATGGTCGCGGGCGGCCACAACCTGCTGCTGCACGGGCCCCCGGGGACCGGCAAGACGATGCTCGCTCGCCGGGTCGCCAAGCTGATGCCCGCGCTCGAGCACGAGCACGCGCTCGAGGTCACCAAGCTGCACGGCGTCGCGCACCGTCGCGTACCCGAAGGGCTGATCCGCCGCCCACCGATCCGCATGCCCCACCACACGGTCTCGCCCGCGGGCCTGCTAGGTGGCGGCTCACCGCCACGACCCGGCGAGGTCAGCCTCGCCCACCGCGGCCTGCTCTTCCTCGACGAGCTGCCCGAGTTCACGCGCTCGTGCATCGAGGGCCTGCGCGAACCGATCGAGGACGGCGCGGTCACGATCGTGCGCGCCAACCATGCCTATCGCTACCCGGCTCGCTTTCAGCTGATGGCGACCATGAACCCCTGCCCGTGCGGCTGGCTCGGCCACGGCGGTCGAGCCTGCACCGACAGCCCGGCCGCCGTGCAGCGCTACCAAGGTCGCGTGTCTGGTCCCTTCCTCGACCGCATGGACCTCGTCGTGCCGGTCACCGGCTTGACCCCCGAGGAGCTGGCCGCGGCTGCGCCCGGGGAGCCCAGCGCGGTGATCCGCGAGCGGATCCTGATCGCCCGCGAGCGCCAGCGCGTGCGCCTGGCCGGCACGCCCTGGGCGTGCAACGCCGACATCCCGGCCAACGAGCGCGCGATCGAGCGGCTGTGCCCGCTGAGCGACGAGGCCGAGCGCCTGCTGCTCGCGCTCTCGCAGCGGCGCAGCCTGAGCATGCGGGCGCTCCACCGTATGCGGCGAGTCGCTCGCACGATCGCGGATCTCGAGCTCGATCGCGACCCCGACGCCCCGATCGACGCCGAGGCGATCGCCCTGGTCGCTCGCATGCGCCGTCTACCCGACACGCTCAGCGCCGAGTGAGGCGATCAGGCCAAGCGCAGCTCGAGCCCGGCCGGCACCAGCTCGAAGCGGGCAGGCAGCCGACCGGGCTGCTCGCCGTCGAGATCGAGCAGCACCTCGGCGTCGTCGAGCGGCTCGAGCTCGACCCACTCGACGGGCTGGCTGGCGATCCCGTGATAGCCGATGTGA
>CBFGLP010000573.1:0-6120 GCA_965649595.1 uncultured Myxococcales bacterium
ACCGAGTGCGTCTCGAACGGTGATTGTGGGCTCTCGTTCGAGTGCGTGGCCTGTGGCCTGACCGACAACGAGGGTTGGTGCGAGCAGACGACGGAGTGCTCGTTCGACGACGACTGCGGGATCGACGGGAAGTGTGGCTACAACGTCGAGACCAGCGATTACCGCTGTCTGCCCGCGGCCTACTGCCAGTGATCGACTGAGTGATCGAGCGCGGCCACGCGAGGCCATGATTCACATCATGCCTCGCTGGCCGCTCGCGCTCGTCATCCTGCTCGCACCGCTGTATGGCTGCTCCGACACCGATCCCACCGGCGATGCTGGTGACGAGGCCGAGACTTCGACCAGCGATAGTAGCGAGAGCGAGGAGTCCGGCGACACCACGAGCGAGACCGGCGACGAGACTGGTGAGCCGCCCTTCCAAGAGATCTACGACGCTGGCCTGACCGAGCACCTCGGCACCATCGAGCCGAGCGACATCATCGAGGAGGACGGCAGCTCGACCCACTACCTCTTCGATCCCGCCGACGGCCCGATGTGCTTGCGCGGTGACGACTACTGGATGTCGACGCGGGCAGGCACGCACGACTCGAACGACCTGCTGATCTTCCTGCAAGGTGGCGGAGCCTGCTGGTCGGACTTCTGCCAGGCGCTCGAGCAGCTCGGCTCGCCCACCCTTCCGCAGAGCGGCATGCTCAACACCAGCTTGGCCGGCAACGCCTTCGCCGACTGGAACACGGTCTACCTGCCCTACTGCGACGGCTCGCTCTTCGTCGGTGACGTCGACATCGATGACGACGAAGACGGGGTGATCGACCGCTACCATCACGGGCTGATCAACCTCTCGGCCGCGCTCGACGTGGCGGTGGAGGAGTTCCCCGACGCCGAGCGGATCGTGCTGGCAGGCAGCAGCGCGGGCAGCTACGGCGTCCACCTCTCGAACATGCTGGTCCGCTACCTGTGGCCGGACGCCGAGCTGATCGTGATCGCCGACGCTGGCGTTGGCCTCGGCAAGCCCGGTGACCTCGAGTTCGTCCCCGGCCTGCTCGGTGAGTGGAACGCCCTGCGCTTCTTCCCGCAGAGCTGCCCCGAGTGCATCGACGACCACATTGTCGGATTCGTCGACTGGCAATTGCAGCGCGATCCCAACATGCGCTTCGCCGCGATCTCGTCCTATGGCGATACGGTGATCGGCGACATCTTCCTGGGCATCGGCGCGCAGGCCTATGAAGCCGCCCTAGTGCAGGAGCTGGGCTGGCTGGCCGAGCAGCACCCCGATCGCTACGACCGGTTCTTCTTCGCGGGCACCTTGCACACGACGATCGCCGCGGACACGCAGAGCGGCGGCGGTATCCCGGGCTTGACCTCGACCTACGACGGAACCGTGGTCGATGGGATGAGCGTCGCGCAGTGGCTCGGGCTGCTGGTCAACCAGGATCCGAGCTTCGACGACGTGATCGAATAGCGGATCATCACCTGATCGAACGTTCGGTGAGTTATCTCGTGGTGCGCCGTCGCGTGCTCGCGCACGCCAATGGCAAGACCGCCGCGAGCTACTTCCCCATTGCTCAGCGTCCAGCGCCAATGGTGTGGAAGTTTCGCACAATCTCAGGTAGCGACCTTCTCAAATATCACTGCGTTTCTTCGACGCTCGCCCCCCACCTCGACGCTTCTCGACAATCTTCTGTACCAAACCGAACATATCGCCCCGATAGGGCGCCCGGAGCGGCAAATGCACCTTCTGAACATTATTAATGAGTTGCTTGGCAACCAAAGTACGGCCTTCGCTGCTCGGCTCAAGATCATCACTTATACAAAAAGCAAATTTCCAAGAATTAAGAACAGGCAAGAGCGAAACCGCTACGATATCATACTCCCCATACGGAGACTTCGCGGTCTGAACTTCCATCCCGTCCCGGAGCTGAACCTTACGTTTATCACTTCCCCCACACTGAAACACATACGGCGACACACGATTTTTCGCCTTTCCCGGTGTATCGAGAGATGTCACACGTACGGTCACGACCTCACCTTTATAGACAACACTGAGCAACTCCGCTTTTCGACCTCCGGACGTTGGCACCTTTACATCTCCCACCCCGTCGTATTCCGGGTTTGAACTCAATAGGGCGGCCAATTTATAACGGGCCACATATCCCCCCATCATCCCCGAGGCTCGCGGGTGGGAACTAAGAATATCAGTCAGTTCGGCAACCGAAATCTTCCACCGTTCGAGAATATTACCTTCAGCACTCACGTTATCGCCCGCCTCTCGTTTGTGTTCTCAGAAATCAGCGGCAGTCATACCCGAGTGACTTCTTACAGGGAACCGCGACTCCCTTCTCGCTTGATAAGCGTAGCCCAACCTTGCCACTATGGAAAGTAGATCTTTCACCCACAATAGGATTGATCCCAGCGCAATCACAGAGCATGTCCCCAATCCATAATCCACACATTTCGTCCTTCGGAACAGGCACAGCATCCCCAAATTCTGCGCATTGCACGCCGTCCGCATCCTAACCGCGCGGTAACGGCCATCACTCCGTGACGCAGGACACCTCCGACGCGCTCCCGCTTGGCTAGCGTCCCGCCCGATGCCCGAAGGAAGCGCCCGCACCAACCGCACGCCGCCGATCGAGTGCCACGACCCGGCCACGCTCGAGCGCCTCGGCCAGGTCGAGGTGATGGACCGCGAGCAGGTCGAGGCGATCGTCGCTCGTGCTCGCGTCGCTCAACCGGCCTGGGCGGCGACCTCGTTCGCCAAGCGCCGCGCGGTGCTCCGCGACTTGCTCGAGTGGATCGTCGATCACCAAGGCGAGATCTGTCGGCTGGCCGCGCGCGACTCGGGCAAGACGATGGTCGACGCCGCGATGGGCGAGGTCTTCCCGGTCTGCGAGAAGCTCCGTTACACGATCGCCAATGGCGAGCGCGACCTCGCGCCGGAGTTTCGCAGCCCCGGCTTCTTGCTGCACAAGCGCGGCCGCGTCGAGTACCACCCGGTCGGGGTCGTGGCAGTCATCGCGCCCTGGAATTTCCCGTTTCACAACATCTATTGCCCGCTGATCCCCGCGCTCTTCGCTGGCAACGCGGTCGTCGTCAAGGTCAGCGAGTGGACCTCGTGGTCGGCGACCGACTACATCGAGATCATCCATCGAGTGCTGCGCAAGCACGGCCTGCCGACCGACCTCGTGCAGATCGTGACCGGCTGGGGCGAGACCGGGGCCCACCTGGTCCGCGGCGGCGTCGACAAGGTGTTCTTTACCGGCTCACCCGGCAACGGCCGCAAGGTCATGGCGACCGCCAGCGACGGCCTCACGCCGGTCGTGCTCGAGCTCGGTGGCAAGGATCCGCTGATCGTCTGCGACGACGCCAACCTGAAGCAAGCTGGCGACGCCGCGATGCTCGGGGTGTTCACCGCCTGCGGACAGATGTGCGTTGGTGCTGAGCGGATCTACGTGTTCGACGAGGTCTATGACGCGTTCGTCGGCATGATGCAGCGGCGCGTCGAGGCGCTGCGCCAGGGCCCACCGCTCGCCAGCAGCATGGTCGACTGCGGCGCGACGACCATGCCCCGCCAGCTCGACATCATTCAGGAGCTGGTCGACGACGCGGTGGCCAAGCGCGCCAAGCTGCTGGTCGGTGGCAAGCGCAACCCCGACCACCCCGGGCAGTTCTTCGAGCCCACGCTGCTCGTCGACGTCGACCACTCGATGCGGATCACGCAGGAAGAGATCTTTGGGCCGGTCATGACGATCATCCGGGTCCGCGACGAGGCAGCGGCGATCCGGCTGGCCAACGACTGCCCCTACGGTCTCGGCTCGAGCGTGTTCACCCGCGATCGCCGTCGCGGCCTGCGGATGGCTCGGCAGATCCGCTCGGGCATGACCGTCGTCAACGACTACGGCGTCGCGTACATGATGCAGTCGCTGCCCTTCGGCGGCGTGGGCATCTCGGGCTTCGGGCGGATCAACGGCCGCGAGGGCCTGCGCGCGTGCTGCTACGAGAAGACGATCGTCGATGATCGGATCCCGCTCGGGCAGAGCGTCAGCTTCCACCCGGTCCGCGAGCACAGCTACGACCTGGTCGAGAGCGCGGTGCGGGTGATCTACTCGCGGGGGATCACCAACAAGGCCCGCGCGGCGATCGACGCCGGGAAGAACCTGGTCCGGGTGCTCCGCGAGCGAAGTCATTAGCAGCGACGGTACTTACGTGGCACACGCCCCCAGCGGTTCGAGGCCATGTAGAAGCACCCCGACTTCCGGGCTCCGACTGGTAGCTTCTTTGCTTGGGACTGCGTGGTCCCAGGCGGCTTGCCCAGGGTGACGATGACGTCGATCACCACCTCCGCTTCGGGATTGATCGTGAAGTTGGCCCGCAGCTTCGCGCCTGCTGGAATGTCGTCGATGTGCTTTCTGATCTCGGCCTTGCCGCTGAGGACCGTGATTACGTAGTCGCCCGCGGGTAGCTCGCCGAACGAGTAGACACCGTCTGCGTCGGTGACCACTTCTCGCGACCTGGTCGCGCACTCGCACTGCGCGATCACTCGGGCCCCCTCGATCGGCTCTTCCAGCTCGGCGTGCGTGACGACGCCTCGAATCTTGACGGCCTCGGCAGGCGGTGGTGGAGCCTCGGGCGCTTGGATCGGCACCGGCTCGAACTCGTCATCGGGCGTGGGGATCGACTCGGGCTCAGGCGCTGGAGCGGCCTCGACCACTCCCGGCGCGAGCCAGATTGCCAAGCCGAGCCGAGCGAAGATGAGACGCCGCATTCGAGACCCCTGAGCCGACCGACTCGCCAGCGCTTCCGATCTTACACCTACGCTCGCCCCATGGGTTCCGTCTCGCCCCCTCCTTGGCGATGATCACCCGGGCCCGTGTTCCAGATCTTCGCCATGCTCGCCTTCGTGGTCGTCGCCGGGGGCATCAACCTCGCGTGGGACCTCACCTATCGCCACCGCGAGGCGCGACGGCTGACCGAGGCGCGTCGTGAGGCCCGCCCCCGCGCCCTGCCGATCTCGAGGACGGCCCGAGTCGCCGCTCCGGTGGCGAGGATGGTCGACCAGCCGCCATCCGACGACGCGCTCGCTCGCTTCATCGCGCTCACCCGCACCACCTTCACCGAGCTCGACCAGACGATCGACCGGTTCGACTTCCTGGTCCTGCGTGCCCGCGCCCGCGCTCGCTTCGGGGTCGCGTTCGTGCGCTCGGCCGAGCCCCGCGCGCTCGCCCACGCTCTACTCGAGCGCTGGCTCGACGCTGCGCGAGCGCTCGACGCCGAGACCCTCCGCGTGCTGCGAGAGGTCGCGCTGGGCCCCGAGGCAATCACCGAGATCATCGCCCGCGAGCAGGCGCGAGTAGCCCAGGAGATGACCGTCGAGACCGAGCGCGTGCTGACCGAGACCACGACCGATCTGGATCGCGCCGTCATCCACCTGCAGCAGATCGTCCGGTTCCTGGAATCGATCCGCAACGACCCGTATCGTGTGGCCTAGCGATGATCGTCGAGATCACCCTGCTGATCGCCGCGAGCGTCGGCAACCTCGCGTGGGACGTGACCGGCCGCCGCTTGAACGCGAGGTCCCGCCGCAAGCAGCGGCGCGCCCGTCGACCGCTCGCGCTGCCGATGCTCGTCACGGACGAGGGTGACGACGATCCCTTCCGCCAGCTCGCCCACGTCGCGCCGCCCGAGTTCCTCGAGCTGACCCTGCGCACGGTCGAGGAGCTCGATCGCGTGGTCGACCACTTCGACCTGGTCCTGCTGCGCGCCGAGGCTGGCGAGAGCCTGGTCGGAGACATCGTCTACGTGGGTGCCCGAGCCCCGCGCGAGCGCGGCAAGGAGCTGCTCGACGCGTGGTTGGCCGCGGTCGAGCAGCTGCCGGCGGGAGTGGTCGAGCAGCTGCGCGAGGTCGGGCTGCCGGATCAGACCCTGCGCGAGCTCCTGCAGGCCGAGCGCGAGCGAGGGCTGTGGCCGCACGCGGACACGGCCAGCGATCTGCTCGAGAAGACCGCCAACGAGCTCGAGCGGGCGGTCCTGGTGTTGATCGGGTTCTTCCGGGCGCTGCGGGAGATCACCCGGGATCCCTATCGCTGACGACCGCGCTCGCGCTTTCGCTGCTCACGAGCC
>CBFGLP010000574.1:0-1802 GCA_965649595.1 uncultured Myxococcales bacterium
TAGGTCGAGAAGCGGAAGCCCTTGCGGTGATCGAAGCGCTCGACGGCCTTGAGCAGGCCGATGTTGCCCTCTTGGATGAGGTCCTGCAGCGGCATCCGGCCATGAGCGAGGCGTCGCGAGAGGCTCACGACCAAGCGCAGGTTGGCGCGCGCAAACTCGTTGGTCAGCTTGCGGACCTCGTGCTGAGCCTTGCGAACGCGATCGTGATAGTTGCGAAAGGGTCGGCTGTCGCCGGGCAGGCGCGGGACATCCAAGAGCAGGCCGTTCCGCTCGCCGCGAGCGATCCGCTCGACGTCTTGGGCCAGCTGCTCGGCCAGCTCGCTGTCGACATCGCAGTCGGGCAGCCGCTGACCCGCGAGCCGGCAGGCCTCGTGAAACGCGGCCTCGTTGGCGAGCGTGCGGCGAGCTCGGAGCTCCTCGCCGCGCTCGCTCACGCGAACGAGCAGGACCTCGAGCGAGGCATCGACCTTCGAGCGCTCCGCGATCAGCCGCCGCATGCCCGGCACGAGCGGCGGATAGGAGAGCAGCGCAGCCCAACGCTCGCAGCGGGCGATCCACAGCTGCTCGGCGGCCGCTTGCTCCTCTTCGACCGTGAAGGTCTCGCACTCGCCCATCGACTGCAGGTACGTGCGGAGGGCGTCACTGGCGCCATCTGATTCGTCGAGAGCTGTTTCGTGCTTCTTGCGCGGAGCTGAGGATGTCAGGAGCTGGCGCTCGACCACGGTTTCGGAAGTATCTGCAAACTCTGAACTCATGGATGGTTCTCCTGAAGCCTAGAAATGACGTGAGATGGCAGTTCGGCTCCGTGGCTGAAGATGATGTACCAGTATTGTTCAAGGTTGTTGAATCAATGTCAAATCTTTTGGGAGGTGCAGCATTGTGGACGGACGCGCGACGATGCTCGTCGAGCGCCCCCGTCGCTGGCGCAGCAGCGCCCTCATGAGGGTAGCTAACTTATCGATATTTTTGGGTTTTGTAGCTGCTCTGGGGACCGTCGTTGCCATCCGGTTCTCGGAGTTGCTACCCACGGCTCCCGTCATTAACTTTAGACAAACAATGATTGAGATTTGTCACTCATGAATCGGAAAGCTCAAGAATCATGCGGGATTTGAGCTGTTTCGAGGCTCATTCGGCCGATCCAAGCCGAGGCGTCGTTTTGTCCAAGGTTCGGGAGTCGCGCATCCGGAAAGGTACCTCGACGATGCGTAGTCTCGAGCGCAACACACGCCAGCTACGCGGGGTCGCGGGCGCGGTGCTGGCCCGCTCGCCCGCTGCCCGAGTCGCTCGCCGAGCTGGGCTCGCCCGAGCGCGACATCGAGGGCGCGGTCGTGCCCGAGCTGGGTCCGCTACATCATCAGGTCCACCTCGCGCCGGGCCTGCGGATGGTCGGCGACTCGGTGTTTCCAGGTCAGTCGGCGCTCGCGGTCACGTTCTCGAGCCTGCGCGTTTGCTCGAGCTCAGAACCTCAAGGTCCACGAGAGCACTGCCTGCCGACCCTTGGCGCGGCCGACATTCACCTCGTCGATCGTGAGCATCACCCCGCCGGTCAGCGCCAGCGCGGCTCCGATCCCGAGCGACGCGAACCCACCCGCGGTGCTCTCGTAGATCTTCGGGCACTCGGCCGCGTCGGCGACTGGATCGAGGCCCTTGGGGCAGCGCCCATCGACGCTCAGCAGCGCGCCGCCGGTCGCAACCAGGCCGACGCCAGCGACCACACCGACGATCTCCGCCCAGCGGGGGAGCAAGCGGCGAACCTCGCGGGTCGGCGCAGTCGAGGGCGTGTCGGTCGCGAGCGCTGGCGC
>CBFGLP010000575.1:0-2878 GCA_965649595.1 uncultured Myxococcales bacterium
GACCATCTCGGTCGTGATCGGCGAGGGCGGCTCGGGCGGCGCGTTGGCGCTCGGTGTGACCGACCGGATCCTCATGCTCGAGCACGCGGTCTACTCGGTCATCTCTCCGCGCGGCTGCGCGTCGATCCTGTGGAAGAACCCCGAGGCAGAGAAGGACGCGGCCGAGCAGCTGCGGATGACCGCCGAAGATCTGCTCGATCTCGGCGTCTGCGACGGCATCGTGCCGGAGCCGATCGGTGGCGCGCATCGAGGCTTGACGATGACGGCGACCGCGCTCAAGCAGGTGCTGGTCGAGCAGCTGGCCGCGCTCTGCGAGTTGGATCTCGACACGCTCCTGGCAGCTCGCTACGAGAAATACCGAAGGATCGGTCACCTCGAACGGCTGACCTAGCGCGACCATCGTGCACCCCGAGCTCCTCGACCACTTGCTCTTGCTGACCGCCGTGCTCTGTGCGGTCACGCTGGTCAGGTTGCTGCGTCGCTCCGATGGTCGGGGCTACGCGTTCGTGGTCGGCACCGCGCTGGTGATGGCCGTGCTCGCGCTCGGGCAGAGCCGCTTCCTCGGCGCCGTGGCGATCGCCTTGGCGACGCTGACCGTGATCGTCCCGTGGTTGTTCGAGCACCTGTCGCGCTGGGCGTTCGCTCGCGGGCACCTGAGCTGGATGGCGCGGCTCTCGACCTGGCGCGCGATGCTGATGCCGGGCTCCGGTCTGTCTCGCCAGATCCCGATCCTCGACGGCCTCGCGCTGCTCGAGCGGCGCGGCGTCGATGCAGCGCTCGCCCACTTTCGCCGGCTCGCCGACGAAGCCGAGGAGCCGGTCGAGCTGGCGCTGATCCACGAGCAGATCGTCGCGATGCTGTTCTACGATCAGCGCTGGGACGAGGGCATCGCCCACTACGAGCGGCGCTTTCATCCTGGCTACGCCGCGCTGCGGCCGAGCTTGGCGCTCGGGCTCTTGCGTGCCTATGGCGAGTCGGGTCGGCTCGAGACCGCGGCCGGCCTGCTGCGTGCGCTCGAAGAGGGCCCGATCGGCGCCGACCCGGGTACGGCCGAGCTGCTCGGGCAGGCGCGGCTGACCTTCCTCGCCTACGCCGGCGCCGTCGCTCCGGTCGATGAGCTGGTCGAGCGGCGGCGCTTCGCTCAGCTGGGTCTCACGCCGGCCACCGCCGAGCTCTTCCTCGGCATCGCCCAGGCGCGCGCGGGTCAGAGTCGGCAGGCGGTCGAGACCCTGCGCAAGGTCGAGCAGCTGGCCGGCGCTCGTGACCATCGCGTGCTCGAGGCCTCCCGCGACACGCTGCGCGAGGTTCGAAACGTGCTGCGCGAGGGCATGCTGGCGGCCACGTTCGGCGCGCCCGACTCGGCTGCTCGCGGGCCCGAGCTTGACGCGCCCGACCACCCGAGCGTCGGGCGTCCGGTCGAGCTCGGCCCCGAGCTGCGCGGGTACGTCGATCTGGTCGGTGAGCGTCTGCGCGAGTTCATCGCGGCGCCGAGCGTCCGTCGCAACGAGCGGACCTGGGTTACCCACGGCGTGATCGCGCTGACCTCGATGATCTACGGCGTCCACCTGCTGCGTGGCGGCGGCAGCATCGGCTTGCTCGAGCTCGGTGCGCTCAGCGAGGACCTGTGGCGGCAGGGCGAGTGGACCCGAGTGTTCACGGCGACGTGGATCCACGTCGATCTCGTCGGCCTGCTGTTCGACGCCTACGCGATCTGGTTGGCTGGCCAGGTCGTCGAGCGAGTGCTCGGCGGTGCGCGGATGGGGCTCGCCACGCTCGGGGCCGCGAGCGCGGGTATGGCCGCCTCGGTGCTCGCGCTGCCGCTCTTGTGGGAGCTCGGGCTCGGCTCGCTCGCGCTGGTCGCCGCGACCGGCGGCAGCCTGCTCGCGGTCGGGGCCGTGACCGCGGCGCTATGGCTGCTGCTGCCCTCGCGCACGCCGATGCTCGGGCCGCGGGCGCGTCGGAGCCTGATCATCACGCTCTCGCTGCTGCTGATCGCCAACACCCTGATCACGCTTCCGGCCACGGCCGGGTTCGGCGTCGCGCCGGTCGGGCTCTTGGTCACGGTGGTGGTCGCCAGCGTGGTCGGGCTGTTGCCACGCCCGAGCGAGAGCGCGCTGGGCCGGCTTGGCGATCGGCTCGCGTGGCTCTCGTTCGGAGCGTTGCTCGTGGTCGGGCTCGGCTCGGCGGTCACGCTGCTCGGCTCGGATCCGGAGCGCGAGCTCGTCGAGCATCGCGCCCAGACCTGCACGGTCGAGGGCGTCGAGCTGCGCACGCCGATCGGCTACACGCAGATGCGCCTCGATCGCGAGGTGCCCTTCGAGCTGCCGATCGTCGACGGTCTGCTCGATCCGCTCGAGCTACGCGATGGTTCCTTGGCCCAGCTCGCGGTCGTGCGGGGAGCGGCGAGCGAGCCGTCTGCCGATCCCGAGGCGCTCGATCAGCTGGCGCTGTTCCGCGAGATCGAGGGCCTCGACAGCGAGCTCGGAGTGACGATGGCGGGTCCGCTGCCCGAGCCCTTCGCGGCTCGACTCGCCGATGATGGCCAGCGCTGGCGAGCCCGGGATCTGTGGCGCAACGGCGAGCTGGTGGCGCGGGTGGTCGAGCGGGATCTGCCGGTCGAGCCTGGGCAGGAGCCGGCGACGGTCGTGCTCTTGGTGACGCCGGCCTCGGCGTTGGGGCACGCGGCCGAGCTGTGGGCGGGGATCTTGGCGGACGCTCGGGTGGTCGGCGATGCGCAGGAGCGGGGGCGCTGTTGGGTAGATTGATCCCTGTGCTCGGTTGAGTGCGCGTTGATACTGTTGTTCATGGTGAGATCCTGAATTGGAGCTTCGATCGGAGCGCGGGAGGCCTTTTTCGATCATGGAGAGCGCTCCCTCCT
>CBFGLP010000576.1:0-4475 GCA_965649595.1 uncultured Myxococcales bacterium
AGTTGGCGGAGGGTCGGACAGGGGGCTCGCGGGACCCATGAACACGGTCGGCTCGAGGCTGGCGTGGATGCTCGCGTCGCTGATCTGCCTGATGCTCGTCGCGTGGCCGCAGACGGCCACGGCGGGCACACCCGGGAGCCCGAGCCAGCAGACCGGCAACCCGGCCACGCAGGTGCCTCGCGTCGCCGATGGTCCGGGCCTGCGCGTCGGCAAGCACTCGGCCTTTCATGGCGGCTTCGCGCTCGCGGTCGGCTTCGACTCCAACGTGTTCTCCGAGCACCGCAGCCGACCGCCGCAGCGGGCCGCGTTCGGTCTGCCCTCGGCGTGGTTGACGATCGGCAACCGACCGCTGCGCAACGGCATCCTCGACAGCCCGGCCAAGGCCGAAGGGCGCAAGGTCGACTATCACATCGGCGTGCTCGCGGGCTGGCGGCTCTACATGACCGGGCGCCCGACGGTCTGGCAGGCGAGCCGGCTCAACCTCGGCCTCAACATGCGGGTGATGTTCGCCCCCGGCCGACGCTTCTCGTTCGGCCTCGAGGACGACTTCTCTCGTCGCGGTGAGCCGACCAATTTCGAGGCCGGCCGCGCGTTCGCGTTCAACCGGCTCGACAACTCGGCGGCGCTGCGCTTCATCCTGCGCCCGAGCGGCGGTCGCTTCTCGATCAACGTCGCCTACCGCAACGAGCTGCTCTACTTCGAGGACACCGACTACTACCGCTCGAACCGCCTGGTCAACGGAGCCGAGACCGAGACCAAGTACCGGTTCCGGGATCGCAGCGCGGTCGCGGTTCGCTACTCCTATCACTACACCTATTACTTCTGCTGCGGCGAGCCGGGCATCGGCCGCAACGAAGACTCGCACGCGCACCGCTTGCTCGCTGGCTACGTCGGCCAGATCGGCCGCAAGGTCGTGCTCGACGTCTTCGCTGGTTATGGCTGGGGCCTCTACAAGCAGGACCTCAACGGCCCCAACCACAAGAACTTCATCGGCTATGCGGCGATCGGGTGGTTCCCGACCGATCGCACGCAGGTCGGCGTCCGCATCGGTCGCGACTTCCACGACTCGATCTTCGGCAACTACTACTCGGACATCGGCGGCTCGGCTGCGGTCAGCCACGTGTTCAACTGGAAGATGTCGCTCGACGCCGGGCTCGGGGTCTACGGCCGCCGCTACGCTGGCCTGCCGATCCCCGGCCAGGACATCCAGGAGATCGTCGGGTACACGGCCGCGCCCGGGTTCGTTCGGCGCGACACCTTGGTCGCGCTCAACCTCCAGCTCGAGCAGCCCTTCGGCAAGGTCTTCGTCGTCGGTGCCCGCTACTCGCTCGCCGCCGACCTGACCGACTTCGTCGTGCAATACGACAACGGGTTCGAGAACCCGGGCCGCTTCGTCCGCAACATGGTGCTCTTGTTCGCGGCCGTGAGGTACTGATGGCGATGCGCTCGCTGGTCGTGGGGCTGTTCGGCTTGGCGATGGTCGGTTGCTTCGAGCCGGACCACAGCCTGATCCCCCCCGCGCAGCCCGTCGAGGTCACCTCGGGCATCGCCGCGGGCGACACCTTCGACGTTCGGGTGTTCGGCGAGGACGACGTCGGCGGGACCTTCCAGGTCCAAGAGGACGGGACGATCGACTTCCCCTTGCTCGGTCGGATCCAGATCGCCGGGCTCACGCAGGCACAGATCGCCGCGCTGCTCGAGCAGCGACTGGCCGACGGCTATCTCCGCGATCCCCAGGTGACCGTGGTGCTGACCGGCCGCCAGAACCTCGAGGTCAGCGTGCTCGGTCAGGTTCAAAAGCCGGGCACGTTTGCGTACGTCGAGAAGCTGACGATCGTCCAGGCGATCTCGGACGCGGGCGGGTTGACGGACATCGCCCACCGGCGGCGGATCAAGCTGACCCGGCGTACGCCCGAGGGGCAAAAGACCTTCGAGGTATCGGTCAAGGCGATCACCGAGGGCCGCGAAGCCGACATCCTCCTGCAGCCCGGCGACATCGTGTTCGTGCCCGAGGCTCCGTTCTAGCCTTGTGGGAGGGAACGTCGCCGTTCCCTCCCCCTGTCGGGCGAAGCTCGTTTGGCAGGTCGCGATCAGGCGCTCGGAGCCGCCCTCGCGGACTTCCCGCGAGCGAGATCGCGAGCGAGCTCGTAGCGATCGGCGGTCGAGCGCATGGAGCTGACCGGCCTGCTCACTTTTTCGCGCGCGCCCGGCCATCGGATACCATCGTCGACCGATGGCCGATCCGAACATCGTCCTGGGGATCGACCTGGGCACGTCGAATTCGGCCTGCGCAGTCGTGAGTGACGGCCGGGCTTCGGTCGTGAGGCGCGGGGAGGACCGCATCGTGCCCTCGGTCGTCGCGGCCCTCCCAAACGGCGAGATCGTGGTCGGGCGCGAGGCCAAGCGCCTGCGCTCGGTCGATCCCACGCAGGTGGTCTACAGCGCCAAGCGCCTGATCGGTCGCCGCTTCTCCTCACCCGAGGTGCAGCGAATGATGCGCTCGGTCCCTTATCGGATCGTCGAGGGGGCCAACGAGAGCGTGATGATCGAGATCGGCGGCCGTCGGTTGAGCGTGGTCGAGCTCTCGGCGCACATCCTCAAGTACCTCCGCCAGATGGCCGAGGAGGCGCTCGGGCGGCGGGTCAAGCGGGCCGTGATCGCGGTCCCGGCCAACTTCAACGACTCGCAGCGAAGCGCGACCCGGATCGCCGCGCGGCTGGCCGGGCTCGACGTCCTGCGCGTGATTAACGAGCCGACCGCGGCCGCGTTGGCCTACGGCTACATCGAGGACATGGATCGCCGCATCGCCGTCTATGACTTCGGCGGCGGCACCTTCGACGTCACGATCCTGCAGATCACCCGCAACGTGTTCGAGGTGCTCGCGACCTCGGGCGAGATGTTCCTCGGCGGTGACGATCTCGACGCGGTGATCCTCGAGCAGATGGCCGCGGCCTACCAGCGCCAGCACGGCTTCGATCTGCGCGGTGATCCCCGCGCGATGGAGCAGCTGCGCGCGTTCGCGGAGCAGGTCAAGATTCAGCTCTCGGAGACCTCGCAGTCGTCGATCCGGGTGCCCGACGTCCCACCCGGCAGCTACCGCGACCTCGAGTTCTCGCTCAGCGAGGCCGAGCTGCGCCAGATCGTCGAGCCGCTCATCCGCCGCACGATCCCGGTCTGCCAGGACGCCATGCGCGTGGCCGGCCTCGGGCCCCAGCAGATCGACGAGATCGTGCTGGTCGGCGGCACCACCCGCTTGCCGCTGGTCCGCGAGATCGTGCGCGAGATCTTCGGAAAGCCGCCGCAGACCTCGATCAACCCGATGAGCGTGGTGGCCGTCGGGGCGGCGATCCAGGGGGCTGCATTGGTCGGCTCGTTGGTGCCGATGGCGACCGGCGGCGTGTCGATGCCGACCATGGTCCAGACGGCGGTGCTGCTCGACGTGACCCCCCGCAGCCTCGGGGTCGGCACCTTCGGCGGCAACGTCGACTTCATCATCGAGCGCAACTCGGTGATCCCGGTCGAGCAGACCCGCTTGTTCACGACCGCCGCCGACAACCAACGCTACGTCCGGATCCAGGTCTGCCAGGGCGAGAGCCCGCGCTTCGAGGACAACACCAAGCTGGGCGAGATCCTGCTGACTGGCCTGCGCGAGGCCCCGCGTGGCGGCGTGACCGTGGCCGTGACCTTCGAGATCAACACCGACGGCCTGCTCGAGGTTCGGGCGCTCGATCAGGACACCGGGCAAGAGCAGGTCGCGACCATGCGGGTGCTCGGCGGCCTGCCGCAGAGCACGGTCGAAGAGATCGTCGCGCGTGCCCGCGAGGGCGCCGTCGTTCCGCTCTAGGGTTGGGCTCGACGAGGCTCGAAACCCCCAATGTCTCGATAGATGTTTCGTCGCTCGCGTATGCTTCATTAAATTAATGTGTTGCTGCGATGGCTTCGGCCATCGCGGCTAAGCGCAATCCGGCCCGCGGGCCGTGAGCATGGACAGATTGTCGGCCCAACGGCCGGTGTGCCGAGATTTGGACAAAATTACTTATTGATGAATCGCGGGTGGTCCGATAATCTCCCAGGGTCGAGCAGGGGGGTCGAGTGTCGTTTCGCGTTCGAGTACATCAGGTATTGAGCTCAGCCTTGGAGTTTCCGCTAGACGAGGTGTTGCTGAGATACGCCGAGAAAACCGGGCACCCGGGCCATGTGGTCGAAGAACACGCCCACGAGCTCCGCCGCTATCTCGTAATGTGTGCGGTCTCCGATACGAGCCTTCCAATGGCCGGGCCGGTCGATGAGCTCTGGCACGAATTCATGCTGCATTCGCAGTCCTACGCCCGATTCTGCGAGCAGGTTGCAGGTCGTTACCTTCACCACGTGCCGGCCACGAAGAGCGAGTCTAGCGACGTTGGGGGTGACGGGGCCCACGTGCGGAACTGGAGGTCGTTCCGCGAGCGATACGTGGAAGCATTCGACGAGGAGCC
>CBFGLP010000577.1:0-2269 GCA_965649595.1 uncultured Myxococcales bacterium
CGCTCGTCGTTGGGCAGGTTGAAGGCGATCGTCTGAACCGACTTGCGGGCGTCACCCGAGGTGAACACGATGTCGACCACGCGGATCGGGCTCTCGCTGCCTCGCTTGGTCTTGACCGAGTCGGGCACCGGGAGGTTCTGCTCCATCTTGGGCAGCCAATCCTTGTAAATCGCGAGCTTCCTCGACGCGTCGGGGTCGGCGACCGTCACGAACGCCTCGAAGCTGGCCTTCAAGCCGAGCAGCTCGTCCTCGTAAGTCTCGTAGGGCCCGATCGTGATCTCGACCTGGCTGTCGAGATCCATCCAGTCCTTGTCGGACTGATAGTAATCGTCGCTGCGGAACGCGGCCGCTCGCGAGCGCAGGAAGGTCGCGAGCGAGGCGTTCTGCGTCAGCGCGGCGGCCTCTTCCAGCTTCTGAGCAGCCGGCTCGAGCCACTCGCGGTAGGCCTGGCTGTAGGGCACCGCGACGAGCTGGGCCGGGTCGGCCGCGTCGCGCTGGACGACGGTGAACAGGCCCTCGAGCTCGCTGCGCTTGGCTGGGTTGGCCTCGACGAACGCCTTGAACTCGTCGGTGGTCAGACCGGGCGGATAAAAGCCCGCCCCGGGCGGGTGCGGGACATCGATGGCGAAGGGCGCGAAGTGATCCTGGCGATCCCAGGGCCCGCGCATGATCCGGAAGTAGCTCAGCCGCAGGTGGTCGGCCTCGCTGGCGGTCGCGGCCGCAGCCGCTTCGGCCAGCCGCCGCTCGTGCTCCGGGTTGCTGGCCCACGCCTGGCGATCGAACACTGGGTCGAGCAAGCGCGCCGCCTCGATCAGCTTGGCCAGCGCTTGCTGCTCGGACTCGGGCAGCTTGGATACGTCGGCGGTCAGCACGACCGGCGCAAACTGGGCGACCTTGTCTCGCAGCACGTCGGCGTCCACGCCCGGGGCCGCGAGCGCGTGCTCGATCGGCTGCGGAAGCTCCGGTGTAGTGCCTGGATCGTCGGGGATCACCTTCGCGGGCTCGGGCGTGCTGCTCTCCCGCTTGTCGCAAGCGACGCTCGGCAGCGCGAGGAGGAGCGGGAGCACGAGGGAGGATAGCGTCGAGGAACGCATCGCGGCCGAGCCTCGCACGGCGGCGTGTACGGGACAATGGCCGCGCACCAGGTGCGAAATCTCCGCCCCGAGCCATCTTCGTGCCCGAACGTGCCATCGAGGCAGCGTGGTCGGAAAGCGTCGCCCTACGCCCTGGACCAGCGGCGGATCACGTCCCGCGGCGGTACACGAGCGTCACCGAACTGCTCCCTCGTTCCACGAGGACCGTTGCCGTATTCGCCGAGAGCAGCCTTAGTGTCACGAGCACCAATTCATCGTACGTTCGCGTCGGCATTCCGTTGATCTCGGTGACGATATCTCCATTCTGCAAACCGAGCACATCACCGAGATTGTCGACTCCAACTCCGTCGATTTCGAATCCATACGGCGCCGCGGTCGAATCGAAGACCTGCTTGGCGATGGTCCCATCGTTACTCAGGCCTACAGGATCAGCCAGGGCCGTATCGATCAGAAGTTGGCTCACCACATACTCCCCAGCGACGTAGTCGACCTCATCGGTGAGGTCGAGCGCGCTGAAATCTCCTACGCCAGGACCGTCATCGGTCCCTGTCTCCTCCGTGTCTGTCTCGTCGGTCTCGGTGTCTTCCGTTCCAACCTCGTCGTCTCCTTCGCTCGGGCAACCTTCGGCAGGGGAACACCCGCCCAAGAACACCACATCGGCGACCTCTGCACAATTATCATCGCCCAAGGTCAGCTCAATCGCCCGCTCGTGACAGATCTCGATGATGTCATTCAGCATCGACTGATAGAGCTCGCTCTGCGGATCGGTGAGTTGCTCAGCCTGCGCGGGCGTGAAACAGTACTTCTTGGAGAGCCAGTGGTTATCTGCATCCTTGATATCGGCTTCATCCTCGAGGCCGTTGTACCCGATAGCCCCCACGGCTTGCGCCGCCCATTGCTCTCCGCACGGGTCAGGCACGAACACGACGATGCCCTTATCGGGAATGATACATCCCCCAACGGGAAGCCCGAAGGCTAAGACAAGCGCGAGATTTGCATGACTACGTGTCTCCATGTTTTGCTTCTCCCATCAACTTCGCATCAGTTCTCATCGAGATCGAAGGATTCTTGCTCGGAACAATCGAACGTACGGCGATGCTCGAGGACACAGGGCGCTGAATAATCAGGCGGCACCGACGCGATCCCTGTTTGATACGCATCAAACTCTGCACAAC
>CBFGLP010000578.1:0-16379 GCA_965649595.1 uncultured Myxococcales bacterium
CCGCGCTCGCGGGCGCGCTGCTCGAGCGCGTCGAGCTGCTCGGGCGTGTTCACGCCGGCGACCTCGTCGGGATCGACCTCGATGACCACGACCTCGCCGGAGCGAGCCCGCAGCGCGAGCAGATCGGTCAAGTAGATCTCGCCCGCCGCGTTGTTGCGTCCGAGCGTCGGCAGCTCGCTACGCAGGTGCTCGGCGGCGATGCAGTAAACGCCCGCGTTGCACTCTCGAATGCCGAGCTCGTCGGGGCTCGCGTCCTTCTGCTCGCGGATCGCCAGCGCTCGCCCTGCCGCGTCGCGCAGGATTCGGCCGTAGCCGGTCGGATCCGGCGGCACGAAGCTCGCTAGCGCCATGCCGGCCGAGCTCTCGGCACAGCCGGCGACCAGGCGCGCGAGCGTCTCGCTGCGCAGCAAGGGGACATCGCCCGACAAGATCAGCACCGGCCCTTCGAACTCGCCCAGCGCCGGCACGGCGCACAGCACTGCATGTCCAGTGCCGCTCTGCTCGGCCTGCAGCGCGAACGCGATCGATCCGCGGGCGTCGGGCAGCCCAGCATCGATCGTCGCGCGGACGGACTCGGCCTGGTGACCGACGACCACGACGACCAGCTCGACGCCGAAGCTCAGGACGGTTCGAAGCGGGGTGAGGATCAGCGGCTGGCCGGCGAAGCGATGCAGGACCTTGGCTTGGTCCGAGCGCATGCGCGTGCCCTTGCCGGCCGCGAGTACCACGGCGATCGCGTGCACGAAGGCGAAGCTA
This sequence comes from uncultured Myxococcales bacterium, assembly GCA_965649595.1. Lineage (GTDB taxonomy): Bacteria > Myxococcota_A > Polyangia > Nannocystales > Nannocystaceae > Plesiocystis. Next base: position 757 of record CBFGLP010000578.1, read on the forward strand.
CGAGACACGACGGCCGTGGTGCAAGCACGGCCCGCTTTGTTACCCTCGTGCGAGAGGTCGTATGGCGAGCCGCTTCTCCAGCTTCTCCGAGTTCTTCCCCTACTACCTCGGCGAGCACCGCAACCCGATCTGCCGAGCGCTGCACTTCATCGGCACCGCGGGCTTCTTCGGCTTCGTGATCTTCTCGTTGATCGATGAGCCGCTGCGGTTCGGGATCACGCTCGCAGCGATGCTGGCGCTCGGCTTCGTCGGCAACCTGATCGAGAGCCGGCGCAACGCGGCGCCGCTCTTGCTCGCGATGATCGTCGCCGGTGCCGTGGTCCAGCCCTGGCTGCTCGCGGGGGTGTTCTGGGCCTACCTGTTCGCGTGGATCGGGCACTTCAAGATCGAGCACAACCGCCCGGCAACGTTCACCTATCCGCTCTGGTAGCTGCTCGGCGACTTCCGCATGTGGGGGCTGATGGCGAGCGGGAAGCTGTGGAAGGGCGATCCGATCGACGAGCTGGGCCTGACGATCCGCGTGCCCGGCAGCGAGAGCGCCTGACCAACGATCACTCGAGCCGAGCTCGCAGCGCGGCCCACTGCTCGGGCGTGTTGCAGGGCTCGAGCACCGAGGGATCGGGGAGCTCGCTGGTGGGCACGCGCTCGAGCGTGGCGAGGCTCTCGAACAGATCGATCAAGCGTAGCCGGCCGCTGGCGAGCGCGTCGCGAGCTTTTGCCAGCACGGGCTCGAGCCGCAGCGCTGCCGCGAGTGGGTGCAGGCGACCATCGTCATCGACCGGCACGACGGCGTCGGCCGATCCAGCGTCGAGCCGACGCAGCATGAGCTCGACGTGCGCCTCGGTCAGCGCCGCGGCATCACAAGCGCCCAAGTAGGCGCGCTCGATCCCCCGCTCGGCCAGCGCCCCGAGCCCGGTGACCACGCCGACCAAGGGCCCGCGATCGCAGAGATCCGGCGGATCATCGACTCGCACGACCGGCGCATCGAGCAAGGGGAGCTCGAGCTCGGGCGCCGCAGCGATCACGATTGGCTGGCACGACACCCCTACCCGCTCGATCACGTGGACCAGCAGCGGGCGTCCGTGGAGCTCGAGCCAAGCCTTGGGCGCGCCCATGCGGCGCGATCGACCACCCGCGAGGATCAGCGCGCCTGCTCGCACCGGCTCAGTCTAGCCTTCAGTCGCAGACGGACGAAGACGAGAGCCACGCGTGGGCCTCGGACTCTTCGCCGAGCTCGAACACCCGGATCTCGCCCTCGATCTCCTGGGCCAGCTCGTCGAACGCCCGCCGGACAAAGGGCTTGTCGGTGACCACGGCGATGCGCTCGAAGTCCCGCCGATGCCGGCGATTGAACTTCGCGTCCTCCATCAACGCGGCGAGCGAGTAGCAACGAAACTCGCGATCGAAGTGGGCCAAGAGCCGCGGCCGCAGGCCGCGAGCGACGACCTTCTCGACCGCCGGCTCGAGCACCTCACGATAATCCGCGCCGGTAACCTCGCCGGTGAGGTTGAAGGCGATCAGCGCGCTGGGACCTTCGAGCTCGAGCGGAAGAACCACGGCCGGGAGACTATGACGACCACGAGCTGCCGCTAGACTGCGCGGGATGCCGTGACGAGAGCTGACGTGGCTGATCGTCTTGCCGCGAGTGGGATCACGACCGATAAACTGCACCCGTGAAACTGCGGATCCGCGCCGATTCCCTGCGTCTTCGCCTGACCCGCAGCGAGGTCGAAGCCCTGCGCAACCACGGTCGCGTGGTCGAGCGCACTCGCTTCTCTGCCGTGCAGATCTTCGAGTACGCGCTCTCGACCGCGGATGTAGGCGCGCCTACTGCGAGCTACCACGACGACCGCATCGAGGTGCTCGTGCCGCGCGAGCAGGCGCTCGCATGGGCGCAGGGTGACGAGGTCGGGATCTATGCCGAGCAAGCGCTGCCCGAGGGTCGACTGAAGCTCTCGATCGAGAAGGACTTCGCCTGCCTCGCCCCGCGCGAGGGTGACGAGCGAGACAGCGACGCGTTCCCCAACCCCAAAGCCGAGCAAGGCGCGAGCTGCTGAGATGGGTAACGCGCGAGTGCTCGTGCTCGCCCTGCTGGCGCTCGGATGTCGACCCGCCGAGGTCGACTCGACCCCACCCGAGCGAGCCCACGCGATCGCGCCGGTCGAGCACGAGCAGCTGCCCTTCGTGGGCAGCTTCGTCGGTCCGACGCTGCGCTTGGAATTTGGTGGCGCATGGGTGCTGGTCGAGCCCGCCGAGCCTGCGCCGGGCCAGGCGCCCATCGAGCTGCGCGTCGAGGTCGTGCGGCGCGAGGGCGACGCGTTCGCGTTGCGCACTTCGATCGCGGGCGCGATGCCAGCAGACTTTCTCCGCCCTCCGGACTGGACGCTCTTGGTCGAGGACGGCGCGCTCGCGCTGGCGATGGGCGACGAGCCGCTCGAGAGCTACGTGCGAGATCCGGGCCGCCCCAGCGCGTTGATCGGGCCGGTGCTGGTCGAGCCGCTGCCCGACGCCCTGCCCTTCGAGCACGCGATCGCCTGCCTCGAGCTCGCGAGCATGCGCTGCGCCGCGCTCGAGCAGGACGGCCCGCGCGGGCTCGGTTGTCGCGAGGCGCTGTGGTCCGCCTGCGTGGCGCATCCGGCCGAGCCGAGCGCGACCAGCAACGCGGCGACGATGCTCGTGCACGTCGAGCTGCAGGCGCTGCGCTGGGCCGAGGCGGTGCAGGCCGCGGCGCCGCTCGACCAGCGGGAGCTCGCAGACGCGCTGCATCGTCGAGCGCTGGTCGACGCGCTCGGGCTGATCCGCGGGTTGTCCGAGCGCGACGAGCTCGACTCGCGCGATGAGCATGTTCAGGGGTTGCTCACTCGGCTCCGCTGGGCGGCCGAGGTCGGACTGATCGCCCGCGATGCGCTCGACGATATCGACGATCCCGACGCGACCCTCCAAGTCGACATCGACGACGCGGGATCCCGATGAAAAGGATCTTTCGAGCCGATCGCACCTAGCCGTATGCTCCAGCCCGTGGCTCCGGTCGCGGACCTCGGCAAGGCGCTCGGGCACATCCACGACCTGCCTGCGATCGAGCGCTTCGCGGCGCTCGGCGAGCTGTCCCCGCAGTGGCGCAGCCCGATCGTCCGTCTGCTCGCTGGACCCGAGCCCGAGGCCGCGCTGCAACGGCTGCTCTCGCTCCCGGCCCTGCTCGCGCGGCCGTTCGGAGACACGCTCGCCGACCTGCTCCATCAGGGCGGCTATCCGGCTCGGCTCGCGCGGCTGCTCGATCCCGACGAGGTCCACGCCCTGCTCACCGACACGCCGCCCAGCGAGCTGCCCCTGCCCGAGCAGCTCCGGGCTGCGATCGCCAAGCATGGGATCGAAACCGGGCTCGGCCGGGTGCGCACGCGCGAGTACCTGCGCCTCGCTCGACGCGAGCTCGAGCATGCCTCGCTCGAAGAGGTCGGGGCCGCGCTCTCGGATCTCGCGGCTGCGTGCATCGACGCAGCGATCGCCTCCATCGATCCCGAGCTGTCCGAGCAGCTGTGTGTGTTCGGGATGGGCAAGCTCGGCGGCCACGAGCTGAACTTCCTCAGCGACATCGACCTCGTGTTCGTGCACACCGACGAGGCGGTCGCGGCCCCCGATGAGAACGCGGCGCACCGCCTGCGCACGCGCCTGCAAGATCAGCTGCGTCGAGTGCTGCGCCTGCTCGAAGGCAGCGGGGTCTGGCGACCGCTCTTCCACGTCGATCTGCGCCTGCGGCCCTTCGGCACCCGCAGCCCGCTCTCGATCTCCGAGTCCGCGCTCGAGCGCTACTACGAGCGGCACGGTCGCGGCTGGGAGCGGCAGGTGTGGCTGCGCGCGCGCCCGATCGCCGGCAACGTCCGGCTCGGCGAGCGCGTGCTCGAGCGGCTGACCCCCTTCGTGTGGCCGCGCAGCCTCGGACCCGAGGTGTTCGACGAGATCGCCACGATGATGAAGCGAGCCCGCGCGCAGGCGCATCAGGGCATCGGCGCGGCCGCGATCGATCTCAAGCACGACGCCGGGGGCATCCGCGAGGTCGAGTTCTTCGTACAGGCGCTGCAGCGCCTGCACGGCGGCCGACGCCCGAGCGTGCGCGCTCGCTCGACCCTGCGTGCGCTCGACTGCCTGGCAGTCGACGGCTTCATCAGCCACCGCGATCACGAGACGCTGGCGCGTGCCTATCGAGTGCTGCGTCGAGTCGAGCACCGCCTACAGCTCGCCGAAGGCCAGCAGACCCACCGGCTCCCGGACGCGCCCGCGGCTCGCCAGCTGATCGTCGCCCGCTTGGCGATGCGAGCCCCGCGTAGCTGGCTGGCGCCCGACGATCTCCAGCGGACCGACGCGACGACCCACACCCTCGCGGGCTTCGACGCCGCGTTCGCCGAGCTGCGCGGACAAGTTCAGGCGATCAGCCGCACGCTGACCGGCGAGTCCGAGCTGGCAGGTGACGCCCCGGCCGAGCGCGACTGGGCGCGCGTGGTCGTGACCGATCCGGGCGCGCCAGCGGAGGCCCGCGTGCGCGCGCTGCTGCAGCTCGGCTTGCGACCCGAGGCGACCGAGGAGAGCGAGGCGATGATCGAGCACCTCTACTCGCGCCCGCAGGGGCCCTTCGCCGAGCATGGCGAGGCTCGCACCGGCGCCTGCAACCTCTTGCTCGCCTGCCTCGAGAGCGCCGACCCGGAGCACGCGCTCGCCCGCTTGGTCGAGTTCACCGCGACGCGCCCCGGCCACTTCGGCGTGTGGCGTGTGATGGCCGACCCCGAGCAACAGACGGTCGTGCGCCAGGTCGCCGATCTGTTCGGCGCGAGCGAGCCGCTCAGCCGCGGCCTGATCGGCTTTCCCGGGCCCCACGGCGGAGCGCGTGACGGCGGCCTCGCGCTCTTGATGGAGGCCAGCGCGAGCGGGCTACCCGACGCCGAAGAGCTGCGCGCGAGCTGGGCGGACGAGGGCGGCGAGCACCAGGCCGAGCTCTCGCTCGACGAGCGCTTGCTGCTCTTCAAGCACCGCCAGCTGGTTCGCATCGGCCTTCACGACCTCGGGCGTCGCCCCGATCCGCTGACGGTCGGCCGCAGCCTGTCGGATCTCGCCGATCGCATCGTCGCCGAGCTCCTGCGCGACCTCGCGCGCGAGCACGAGAGCAACCCGACCGCTGCCTCCCGCGAGGCCGGCAGCTTCACGCTGGCCGTGTTCGCGCTGGGCAAGTTCGGCATGCAGGCGATGGACTACGGGTCGGATCTCGACCTGATGTTCGTGTTCGATCCCGAGCCGGGACCGGCCTCGGCAACGCAAGCGCGCACCGCCGCGCAGAAGGTCGCCCGTCAGCTGATCGCCCGGCTCGAGAACCGCGTCCGCGGCTCGCGGCTCTACGAGGTCGACATGCGCCTGCGCCCCTCGGGTCGCCAGGGTCTGCTGGTCTCGTCACTCGAGGGCTTTCGCAGCTATCACGCCCGCCCGCTCGAGGTCTGGGAGCGCCTCGCCCTGGTCTGGCTGCGCTCGGTCGCGGAGCTGCGCTTCGATCCGAGCCCGCGGGTCGATGATCCGGTCGCCGAGCGCTCGACCGATCCTGGGGCGCTCTCACGCACCGTCGTGGACCAAGTCGTACCCGCCTCGCTGTGGCCGGCCGACGTGGACCTCGAGCACGCCCGGCGGACGGTCGCGCTCGAGACCCGGCGGCTCAAGCGACGCATCGAGCAGGAGATTGCGCGGGAAACCCGCGATGCCCTCGACGTCAAGACCGGGGTGGGCGGGATCTTGGAGGCCGAGCTCCTAGTCGCCGCCCTGCAGCTCTGTCACGCCCGCGGCCAGAGGGAGCTGCGCAGCCACGAGCTCCCGGTCGCGCTCGCTCGTCTGGCGCTGGCCGGGGTCACGAGCTTCCAAGAATCCCAAGAGCTCGACCGCGCCTATCGCTTCGAGCGGCTCCTGCTCAACCGCCTGCGAATGACCCGCGGCAGCGGGTGGGGCGAGACGGATCGCCTGACCGTGAATTCTCCCCGCCTGACTGCACTAGCGCGTAGGATGGGCCTCGCGGATCACGATGCCCTCGTCTCGACCCTCGAGCGGCATCGGGCGACCGTCCGGGCCGCGTTCGACCGCCACCTCCCTCCCGACGATGTCCATGTCCGCGAGCCCTGAAACGAGCCTCAGCGAGTCGAGCCTCGGCTTTCCGCTGAAGGGGACCCTGCGCAAGAACCCGTTCCCCAAGATCGTCCGGCAGATCGCTCGATTGCGCAGCACCGGCAGCCTCTACCTGCTCAACGGCAACACCAAGAAGGTCGTGTTCTTCGAGCAGGGCCAGCCGATCTCGGTCCGCTCGAACGTGCTCTCGGAGTGCCTCGGGCAGATCCTCGCGCGCGAGGGCCTGATCACCCAAGCGCAGTGCGATCAGACGCTCGAGTCGATCCGCCGGACCGGCAAGAAGCAAGGCGAGCTGCTGATCGAGATGGGCCTTCTATCCGAAGGCAACCTCCGCTACGGGCTCGAGGCTCAGCTCCGCCACAAGCTCTTCGACATCTTCACCTGGGACGACGGTCGCTATCAGTACAAGCCCGACACGATCGGCGACGACGTCGGCCTGCGCTTCTCGGCCCACGCGATCGGCATCATCGTCGGCGCGCTGCTCGAGACGACCCCCGAGGACCGAGCCACGCTCGCGCTCGAGGCCCACGCCGATCGCTTCGCGGTGATCGAGGACGAGCCGCTCGAGCTCGAGATCATGCCCGAGGAGCGCTACCTGCTCGACTGCCTCGACGGCAGCCGCAGCATCAGCGAGCTGCTGACCGAATCCCACGATCCGCCGGTCCCCTCGATCGCCCTGCTGCTCTACGCCGCGATTCAGGCTGGCGTGGTCAAGCTCGGCAAGACCCGGCGCCCGGCGAGCCCGCGTCCGCCCCGACCCGACGACGGTCGCGAGATCCCCGACTCGCAGCTGCAACCCGCGTATACCCCCAACCTATCGATCACGACCTACGAAGACACCCCGCTGCCGGGCCAGCTGCCCAAGACGCCCGAGCACCTGCCCGACACCGACGACTTCGGCGGGGTCGAAGACAGCGGTGTCCAACCGATGCCGACCCGCGAGGTCTCGACCGTGCTGGTCGCGGCCGAGCGCGACACCCCGGACGAGACCTTCGACGACGACCTCGAGCTGATCGAGCCCCCGATGGTCGAGCGCTCGCCCGGCGGGGACGAGGAGCCGCCCTCGCTGGTCCCGGACGCCGCCGAGTCGGGCTTTTACGAGCGGCTGACCTTCGACGACGACGACGTGCCGCTGAGCACCACGGACGTCGACGAGGCGAACCAGCCCGAGCCCGAGCTTGCCGCTGCCGCAGCCGAGCAGGCCGAGCCAGCAGCCGTCACGGAGGAGGTCGAGGAGCTCGAAGATCTCGAGCCCCTCGAGGACCTCGACGAGCTCGACGAATCCGGGCTGACGACCGAAGCTCCCCTCGAAGCGGAGGCCACTGAAGGGGACGTCGACGAGGCCGCGGGTCTCGACGCGCTCGCAGACATCGAGGTCGACGAAGATCTCATGCTGGAGGACAGCCTCGCCGACCTCGACGACGAGCTCGCTGGGCTCAATGACGAGCTCGACGAGCTCGATGATCTCGATGATCTCGACGCCGAGCTCGGTGGTGATGCGGCCGAGGCGAGCGCGTCGAGCAGCTTCGTCGCTGGCGGCAGCACCGACTTCGGCGACCAAAAGCCCCAGGTGCTCGGTGGTGTCTCGCACGATCTCAGCGACGAGCTGATCGGCATCGACGAGCTCGACGGCCTCGAGCTGCGCGGAATCGACGACAAGGCCGCGCCCGCAGACCCGACCGAGGAAGTGCAGGTGCTCCTGCCCAACGCAGCCGCGGCTGCGGCTCGTGCCGGCCAGGGGGTCGCGCCAGGCGGGGCCATGGAGTTCGCCCAGGGCGAGCAAGCGTTCGCCGAGAAGCGGTGGTTGCAGGCCATCCAGCACCTCGAGGTTGCCTACGAGCGCGGCGTCGACGTGGCCGAGCTTCACGCCATGCTCGCGTGGGCCCGCTTCCGGGCTAGCGAGGAGGCGCCGGAGATGGGTCAGCACGCGCTCGACCTGCTCGACTACGCCGAGGAGATGAACCCGAACCTCGCGATGATCTTCGCCTATCGAGCGGCGGTGCTGCTCGCCGCGGGAGACCGAGCGGGCGCCCAAGAAGCCGCACAGCGGGCCCTGGACATCGATCCCTACGACGTGCTCGCGATCGACGTGATGGACACGCTGGTGTCCTAGTGCCCCAAAGCAAACGCGCACGCTCTATCGGAGAGCGTGCGCGTTTGGTCTTTGCCTAGGCTAAGACCCGGCTACATGACGATCGGATAGTCGATGCCCATCGAGGGGTTCTTGAACTTCTCGAAGGTCGCGTTCTGGACCGCATCCTCGACGCACTTGCCGAGCGGCGTCCCGGCGTGATCACCCTTCGCGCTGACCTTGGTCACCTTGCCGGTCGAGCCCTCGATCGAGACGTGGACCTGGACCTTGGTCCCAGCCTCGACGCCGTGGGTCTTGCCGCACGCGCGAGCCTCGGTCTTGACGGTGTTGAAGCCCTCGCGCAGCTGCGCCGAAGACAGCTTCTCGGGCAGGTTCGGCACCAGCACCTTGCCGCCACCACCCCCGGTGCTCTTGTTCTTCTGACACTTGTCGAGATCCGGGTTGAGCAAGCAGTCGACCTCGTCGCTCGACGCGTTGCTGCCCCCTCCGCCCGACTTGGGCTGCGGCAGCGGTTCCGGCTCGGGCTCGGGCTCAGGCTCAGGCTCGGGCTCGGGCTCGACCACCGCACCACCCGTGCCGCCACTGGGCGCGGGCTTCGTCCCGCTGCTGCCCGAGTCGTTGCTGGTGGTCCCGGTGACGCCCGACCCACGCTTGCGGCCGCCGGTCGTGAGCAGGCCATCTTTCTGCGCGAGCGGATCGCCATCGGCCCCGAGCTGCACACCCTCGGTATCGCCGACCGGACCTGCGAGCGCGCCTTCGGTCTCGTCGAGGACCAGCTCCGGCTCAGGCTCAGGCTCCGGTACGACCGGCTCGTTCGCCGCCCCCGCCCCTGCACCGGAGCCACCGCCCGCCGCGTCCTCGCTGGGCTCGGCGATGCCAGCGACCGTCGGTGAGCCCTCGGGGTTGGCCGACATGCTCGGCTCGTTCTGCGCCTGCTGTGGCTTCGGCTCGTCGGAGTCGCTCGTGAAGTAGACCGCCGCCGCACCCACCAGCGCGAGGCCCAGCACGACCGCAACCGCCATCAGCGGGCTGCGCTTGGGCTCCTCGGCGGGCGGCTTGCTGGGCTGAACGGGCGTCGATTCGTGGACCCGGCCCTCACCACCGAGGCTGGTCAGATCGGGCTCGGTGACCACGCTGCCAGCCAGACCACCAGCGCCGAGGCCCCCTCCGAAGCTGACGAACAGGCCCGAGTCCTCCGCATCGTCCTTGGCCTCGAGATCGCTGGACCCAAACACGATCACACCCGAGTCCCCGGCGCTCTTGGGCTGTTGGTCCGCGTCGATCTCTGGCAGCTCGTCGCGGTCCTTGAGCTTGGCCGCGACGGCGAGGATGTCCTGCAAGCCAGAGTTCTCTCGGCTGCCCTCGGAGGGAGCGAGGAGATCGGGGGTGGTCTCGGGATCGTGTTCAGCAGCCATGCAAGCTCACTCTCGTTGGCTCGCCGAAGCGTTGGGGAGCGACATCACGTCGCTGCCCATCCATGCGGGCGAGGAGTCGAGGAGGGGGCCCCATCAGCCGCGGGAGGCTGATGAAGTGCGGACGCGTGGGAGACGAGACGCACGAGCCCACCTCTCGGACGACTAGTGTTCCAGTTTCGCCCCGCTTCGGCAACGAAAGCGACATGGCCCGATCCACACTCCGCGAGCGGTCCGCGGCGCTTCCGCCCAATGAGCACGCGCCTGGGAGCGAGAGCCAAGCCACGCACGACCAGCGCTGAACATCATGAGCGCGCGGCGTGACCCGATCGAGAACCACGTCGAGGATCGCCGACGCCGTCGAAACGTGTGAGTCGACACAAGCCCGGCTCGCGCCGCGCGGCCGACTCTCGCGAAGCCCTTCGGCCCGGACGGGCTGACGAAGCCCTGCTTGGCTCAGGCGAACGCGATCTTCCATGCCGTGCCGCTGAACTTCTGCACGACCTCGGACCAGGGACCCGCGAGCACGTAGTCGGCCAGACCCCAGCTCGCGTCGACCGGCCCACCGATCGTGCGCTCGCCGACCAACAGGATCACCCGCACGCCCGGGCTGCGCTCGAACAGGGTCATCGGCAGCCCCTCGCCAGTATCGAACCACAGCAAGGTCGCCTCGCGCAGTGACCCGATCGATCCGGGATCGATCGGGTAGGCGCCGAGCTTGGTCAGGACCGCTTGCGTGGCATCGTCGAGCGGCGTCGCGGCGACGGCGAAGAGCGGCGGCTGCTCGGCGGTGGTGGTCAGATCGGTGGCCCGGTCGGCGGCCTCGACCAACCACTCGGGCAGCTCGACCTGCGTGACGTCGGCTTCGTACTCGGGCTCGATCGTCATGGGCGCGTGCTGCCAGGGCAGCGTGCCCGCGACCGCGCCGATCACCGGCTCGACCTTCTGGACGCTTGCCGGTGGTCCGCCGATCCAGCGCCCGACCATTGGACCGATGCCCGCCTGGGCCAGCACCGAGCCGGCCTCGCGGGTGTAGGGCGCGACGACGTGCTTGGGTGCGAGCCGCCGGACCAGCTTTTGGATGCCCTCCGGCCCGAGGAACACCAGCTGATCGGTGCCGGCTCGGCTGGCCTCGACGATCACCCGGTCGTCGAACGCCCCGGCGTCGCCGAGACACAAGCTGAGCACCGAAGCTCCACGCGCGTCGGCGACCTCGCGGGCCAGACACAGAGCCGCGAGGCTCCCGGGATGGAGGCCTCGAGTGGTCCGCTGCAGGTAGACGACGACGTGGGCCATCAGCTCAAACCGTGCTTGCGCTTCACCACTTCGAGCTGCTTTTGGTACTCGATCTCGAACGCGTCGGTGCCCGCCTCGAGATGCTTGATGTGACGGCGGACCTCGCGGTCGAGATCCTCGTCGTGCTGCATGTTGCGGCGGAGCAGATCCTTGAGCTTGCGCCGGATCGTCGCGTCATCGACGTAGACCTCGTCGACCCAAGACGAGCGCATGAACAGCTCGATCAGCTGGTTGGCGATCCAGTTGACGGCCTCGTCGCCGATCCCGAAGTCCATGGCCTCGGCCTGCTGGCGGCGCACCTTGTGCAGCTCCGAGTAGGGCAGGCCGCGCTGCTCGAGGAGGTCCTTGGAGCGCTCGGTGATCTCGCGGTTGAGTCGGAGGTACTCCTTGAGCACCGACTCGATGTCGTGCTCGAACTCCGAACGGTTGCCTACCTCGATGTCACCGCTGTCCACGAGCGCGCGGATGACGGAGTCGACGATCGTCGGAATCTTGCTGGCGTAGAGGCGCATGAGCCTTCGCCGAGGATAGGCGTTGCTGCGCGCGGCGTCCAGGCTGGTGCACCATGCCCGGCATGGCTGAATCCCGCCCGGTCACGGGGGACACCGACCCTGGCAACCACGAGCCGGGTCCTCGCTTGGTCGTCGCAGCGGCGCTCGTGTGGATCGGGCAGCGCTTGTTGGTCCAGCGGCGCCCGCCAACCGCCAAGCACGGGGCTGGCCAGCTCGAGCTGCCCGGCGGCAAGGTCGAGCGCGGCGAGGACCCCCGCGCCGCGCTGGCCCGCGAGCTGCGGGAAGAGTGGGGCGAGCACGCGGGCGAGCTGGCCATCGGACCTGTCGCCGAGGTGCTCCACCACGTCTATCCGGCCCCGGGCCCCGAGGTGCTGCTGATCGTCCTGCACGTGGACGGTCGCGCCTGGGCGCCGGAGCGCTGGCGCGATCGGGTGCGAGTCGAGCCCGGGGTCGAGCTGCTCTGCTGTCCCGCGGCGGAGCTGCCGATCGAGCAGTTCCTGGCCGCCGATCGACCCTTCGTGGCGGCCCTGCGCGCAGGCGAGATCCGCTGGTCGGGCGGTGCTAGGGTCGAGGGGTGATCGCGCTCTGGCTCGCCGCATTGCTCGCCCAGCAACCGCAGCCGGTCCCGCCGGCGTCCGCCCCCGAGCCCGCCTCCAAGAAGGATGCCTACGTCGCCGCGAAGGCCGAGGGGCGGGGGGAGTTCCGCTCGCCGCTGCGGCGCGGCAGCCGGGCCGACCAACCGATCTGGGCTCACAACCTGCGCACCAACGAGATCCGAGCCCTGACCGGACCCGCAGGGCTGCGCGATCAGGCCGCGCGCAGCGGGTTCTTTCGTTGCTGGTTCACGCACCAGACCGGACCGATCCCCGCCGAGCTGGTCGACCGGGTGATCTCCGCCGCCACCCACTTCGAGGTCCGCGAGGTCCGGATCATCTCGGGCTTCCGCGCGCCCAAGTACAACCTGCTGCTGCGCAAGAAGGGCAACGAGGTCGCCGAGCAGAGCGAGCACACCGAGGCGCTGGCGATCGACTTCTTCTTGCCGGGCATCTCCACGCGCACGCTCTACGACTGGCTGCTCGCCAACCATGGCGGCGGTGTCGGCTTCTATCCGGTCAGCGAGTTCGTCCACGTCGACCTCGGCCGCAAGCGGACCTGGAAGGGGACCTGAGTCAGCGTCCCGGGCTCAAAGGGCCGCGCCCTCGAAGCGCGCGATCTCTTCGTAGCGATCCTCGTCGACGACCTTGCGAAACAGGATCGCCGCCTCGATCTCGGCGTCCTGGCAGTCGACCACCAAGTAATCGACGGGCCAGCCCGCCGACAGGGCCGCGCGGGTGTCCTCGGCCGAGAAGTACGCCCCGACCCGCGGATGCGAGTGATAGACGATCGTCGCCGGCTTGTCCGAGTCGAGGCTCCGAGCCAGCCGCAGCGTGTCCTTGGCCCCGAAGGTGTACGCGTTGGCCGAGGTGCGCGGATACGTGTCCGGATCGACCTGGTGGTAGCGGTCTTGCCAGTTCTCGCACTCGATCAGCTCGGCCTGCTCACCCGAGCCGAGGATGAACCCACAGCACTCGTTCGGGAATTCTCGCCGAGCGTGGCGATAGATCGCGTGCAGGTGGGCGGTCGAGATCGTCGGCGGATCACCAGGCATATTGCTTCTCCCACTTCAAGGGCACGAAGTAACGGTCGCCGCGATCGCAGAGCACCGTGACCACGACGCCCGCCTGGCCAGCCGCCGCGAGCCGCCTGCCGACCTGCAGCGCCGCCGCCACGTTGCCCCCGCTCGAGTGCCCGACGAAGAGCCCCTCTTGCTCGGCCAGTCGATCGGCCATGTCCCAGCCATCGTCGGTCGGCAGCCAGATCGTCTCGTCGAGCACCGACTCGTCGTAGATCTGCGGCACGAGGCTGCTGGGCAGGTGCTTGAGCCCCTCGAGCCCGTGCAGCGCGTCGTCGGGCTGCATGCCGATGCACTGGACTGGACGCCCGACCGCGAGGCCCAGCTCGTGGAGCCGCCGCGAGGTGCCGATCACCGTGCCGCTGGTGCCGATGCCGGTCACGAAGTGGGTCACGCGGCCCTGGGTCTGCTGCCAGATCTCGACCGCGGTCCCGTGATAGTGCGCGAGCGGGTTGCTCGGGTTGGCGTACTGGTTGGGGTAGTACCAGCGGTCCGGCTGCTCCTCGACCAGCTTGCGCGCGAGCACGATCGCCCCGTCGCTGCCCTCCATGGGATCCGAGAAGATCAGCTCGGTCCCGTAGGCCGAGGTGACCTGCTTGCGCGGCTCGGACACGTTCTCGGGCATCACTAGCGTGATCGGGATGCCCAGCGCCGCGCCGACCATCGAGTACGCGATGCCGGTGTTGCCGCTGGTGCTGTCGATCAAGCGCTTGCCTCGCAGATCACCGCGCGCGAGCGCGTCTTGGATCATCCGCAGCGCCGGACGATCCTTTACTGATCCACCCGGGTTGGCGAACTCGCACTTGGCCCACAGCTCGACGCCCGGACAGTCCTGCTCGATCTGGTGCAGGCGAACCAGCGGGGTGTTGCCGATCAGATCGGTGATCCGATCGACCCGCTTGGGTCGAACGATGCGCTGGTGAGCCAGCTGCTCGGCCGCCGAGGGAGCCGACGACGAACCTGGGCTGGACGGGCCTTGCAAGGACGCGGACATGATCGGGCTCGATGCAGGCAAGGGTCAGGGATCGACGAGGCAGGCAGCGGCTCGATCCGATCAGCCGCCCGCGATCGCCGGGATGATGCTCAGCTCGTCGCGCTCGCCGATCGGGGTGTCGAGCCCCTGGAGGAAGCGGATATCCTCGTCGCCGACGAACACGTTCACGAACCGGCGCACGCCCTTGGCGTCGCGGATGCGCTCGCCGATGCCGGGGTAGCTGCGATCGAGCGTGTCGAGCACCTCGCCGACGGTGCTGCCGGCGGCGCTGACCTCCTCGCGGCCTTCGGTGAACTTGCGCAGCGGAGTGGGGATGCGAACGTTGGCCATGATCTGGTTCTCTTTGGTCTAACGTGGACGAAAGGCGCCTACGCGGGCGCCGAGCTGATGTTGCTGGACGTCTGTCGCTCGGGTGCTGGATCGGAGCGTCGAGCGGCTCCGGCACGGGCACAGATCGGGCAGTCGGGTCGCGGCGGGGGGGCGAGGCGGCGAAGATCGTTGCGCAGCAGATCGAGGGCGATCAGCGTGCCGGCGGCAGGATCGGCGTCGGGCTCGGTCAGCCGCCCGCGGCTGAAGGGCTCGGCGAGCCGTAGCGCGAGCAGGGCCATCCACTGCCCGAGCACCCCCGCGACAGCGCCGAGCACCCCGGCCGCAGCACACGCGGGCGCCAGCTCGCGCGGGGGCGGCTGTTCGAACAGGCAGCGCATGCACGCGCGATCGGATCGGCGCTTGTCGATCGCTATCACCTGCCCACGAAAGCCGAGCACCCCACCAATCACGACCGGCAGCTCCGCCTCGACGCAGGCGTCGTGGACGGCGAACTTGAGCGCTGGATCGTCGGTGCACTCGAGCACGACCGTGGTCGGCGAGCGGGGCAGGGTGGCGAGCCAGCTCGGCAGCGCCTCGATCCCCACGCGCGTTCGCTCGACCTCGATCGTGGGCGCGGGCCGTCCTGCGGGCGCGCGCTCGAGCAGCGCCCAGCGGGCGACGTCGGCCTTGGGGCGGCCAATGTCCGCGAGCCCGAACAGCACCTGCCGCTGCAGGTTGCTGGCGTCGATCCGATCGTCGTCGACGATCGTGATGTGCTCGGCCCCGCCGGCGAGCAGCCCGAGCAGGGCCGGACAGCCGAGCCCACCCGCACCGATCACCAAGAAGCGACCTCGACCCGAGATCGCGCAGGCCAATGCCTCGCTCATGGTGAGCGACGATCCCCCTCGGGCGTGAAATAGGCGTCGAGGCTGAAGTAGCGCTCGCCGGTGTCGCAGAGGATCGTGACCACGTTCTTGCCGGGCCCGAGCTCGCGGGCGAGGTTGATCGCCGCGACCATCGACGCGCCGGCCGAGATGCCGACCAGCAGGCCCTCTTGCCGGGCGAGCCGCTGGCGCATGCGGTAGGCGTCCTCGTCACGGATTCGAGCGATGCGATCGTAGACGCTGGTGTCGAGCACCTTGGGCACGAACCCGGCCCCGATGCCCTGGATCTTGTGCGGGCCGGG